>DASXQN010000445.1:0-3667 GCA_036507155.1 Anaerolineales bacterium | reverse complement strand
ACCTCATCGAAGGCATCGATCAGTTGCGCTATGAACCGTCCGCCGCCTGGGCGCTGGCAGTTTTTCAGGCCGGTTATTCCGGTGATCCCGTGGCGCGCGAAGTCGTTGAGTGGTCGGCGCGCGAACTCGGCGCCTCTGCTGTGGCAGTCATACGTCAGCTGGATTTGGAAAATGAACCGGTGGAAGTGATCGAAGCGGGGAGTCTGTTCAAAGGGGGCACGTTGTACACCGATCCCTTGAGGCAAACGATTCAAGCGACCGCAGCGAACGCGATCTTCATTCGATTGGATGTCCCGCCTGTCATTGGAGGCATCGTGCTTGCGATGCAGCAGATCGATCTGGATGCAAAACTTGTGAGAGCGCAGTTGAACGAGTCAACCAATCAATTGATTCATCAGTGGGGAACATAAATATAAAGCAAATTGTCGATAATGCATAGAGTTATCACGTTTTTATCAACCTTAAAGTTTATTAATTTGCAAGTTTTGTGCGCTCACAGACCTTTACATATTGCAAGAATGCGATATACAATGTTATTACTTGCATAACAGATTCATGTTTAATCGCGTCAATCATCATGTACAAACGATGATAATGCGAATGAAATCCTGATGTGCAGCCGATGCAGAAATGTTTTTTGAAGTGCATCTCTGATCGGATCCTGAAATTACAGAGAAGATAAAATGTATATCTGTGTTCTTACAAGTGTTCCCGATGCGAATGAACCTGCGTACGATCCATCGCCACACATGAACGGATATAAGTGGAAGAAGTACATGGTGGATTCGATTCGCGTCGAACCCGTACTCCGCAAATTGATCGCCGAAGGCGTCGACGTCTTTCTGAACCTGTCGGATGGCACCCCGGACGACCCCTATTCCGGCGTCAGCCTGGTGAAAACGCTGGAAAGGCTCGGCGTGGCGTACACTGGTGCCGATGCGAAGTTCTTCGATCCAAGCCGCCAGCAGATGAAGGCCGCGGCTCGCAAATCCAATGTTCCCGTGCCGGCTTCGGTCTTTATCGATAAGGTAGAGGACATCGATAAGGTGTTACGGCGCTTGCGCTTCCCCATGCTGGTCAAACCTCCGCACGGCTACGCCAGCGTCGGCATCACGCGCGACTCGCGGGTCGAGGACGCGGAGCAGCTCAAGGTCCAGCTGGACGCGGAGATCAAGGAATTCGGACGCGCCCTGGTCGAGGAGTTCATCGAGGGCCGCGAGTTCACCTGCTTGATCGCGGAGAATCCTGCAGACCCGGACAATCCGATCACTTTCAAACCGGTGGAGTTCATGTTCCCGGAAGGCGAGTCATTCAAACACTACAATATGAAATGGGTCGACTACGCCAAGATGTCCGTCGCCCCGGTCAAGGATCGCCGCATCGACAAAGTGCTGCGCGAACAGACCCTGCGCGTTTTCCAGACCCTGAACGGCAACGGCTACGCGCGCTGCGATTACCGCATGGATTCAACCGGCACGATCTACATGCTGGAGATTAATCCTAATTGCGGTATCTTCTATCCGCCCAGCGATCCGGGCTCCGCGGATTTTTGCCTGCTGAACGATCCGATCAATCACAAGAAGTTCATGAAGATGATCATCCGCTCGGCCGTCAAGCGCCGCGATGCCAGCCGTATGAAGGAAAAGGTTGAAGATAAGGAAATGGCGTACGCCTAGATCCTGAACCCGGTCTTTCGCCTCCGCCCGGCCGCATCGATTTGCAGAAATCCCTCGCGCCCTCGGCATCAGTGACCCTCCCATACCACTGATACGCAGGGCGCGAATCATTTCAATGAAGCCGCGCTAGAGGGACTCGATGGTCGCGCCCGCGCTCGCCTTGCAGGCGAAGATCTCCGCCTCCAGCCCTGACCTGAGCCTGTACGCCGTCAAGACGGCGGGGACGAACGCCCCGGCCTGGTCCCGTTCAATCAGCGCCACGGCGCATCCGCCGAAGCCGGCGCCTGTCATGCGCGCGCCGTAACAAGCCGGCTGCTCACGAGCCGCCTCCACGATTTGATCGAGGGCTGCGCTGCTTACCTCAAAGTCATCGCGCAGGCTCTCGTGGCTCGCATTGAATAATTCCCCAAGTCGTGCGAGTTCGTTCGCATACAATGCCTGCGCAGCTTCCAGGACGCGCTCGTTCTCGGAAATGATATGCCGGGCGCGCCGCCGCACGATGTCGCTCAAACCGCTCTGCCTCCTCTCAAAATCACTCATGCTCACATCTCGAAGCGCGGCCACGCCGAAAAAGTGCGCCGCCTCTTCGCACTGGCCGCGCCGCTCGTTATATGCCGAATCAACCAGCCCGCGCCGCGTCGCCGTATCCATCACCACCACGGCCGCCTCATCAGGTATCGGAACATGCTCACATGCCAGACTGCGACAGTCGAGGAATAGCGCATGACCTTGCCGAGCGGCCGCGCTGACCATCTGGTCCATGATTCCGCACTTCACGCCCACCCATTCATTCTCGGCTTTCTGCGCGAGCCGGGCCATCTGCGCCGGCTGCCACTCGATGCCCGAAACGGCAGCGAAGGCGCGGGCCGCCGCCAGTTCGACAGCCGCCGAGGACGACAGGCCCGAGCCGATCGGCACGTCGCCGGACAGCACGCCCTCCCAGCCGGTTAGCGTGTTCCCCGCCAGTTGCAGCTCATTCGCCACGCCTTTGATGTATTCGACCCAACCGGTGCCCTTTTCGAGCCGACCCAGCTCGAAAGCGGACTCCTCCCCCAGATCCAGCGAACGGATCCGGACGCGGCCGTCCGTGCGCGGGCGCAACGCGATCCACGCGGCGCGGTCGATCGCCATCGGCAGCACGAATCCATCGTTATAGTCCGTGTGTTCCCCGATCAAGTTAACCCTGCCGGGGGCGCGGACCACAATCGCGGGATTGCCGTTAAAATGGGCGTGAAACCCGTCCACAAGCCTTTGCGTATTTAGCATGTTACGATTTTACTTGAGGCCGCTGCATTGACCGACCTGGAGCTTCTCGAACACTACGAGCCCGTCCTGCGCTTCGCGAAGAGTGAGCGCTTTTTTCCGATGGACGTGGAGCGGTACCTGGAACGGTGCCAGATCTTTCCGAGCGGGCCGCAGGGCGTGGTCGAGATCGTCACGCATTTGAGCGATACGCTCGCCGGCCGCATCGGGAAACTGCAGAGCGAACAATATTTTCTGCGCTTCGTCAATGATCCGTTGGGCAACGCGGATGCCTGGGTCTGGTGGGGTGCGCTCTCGGCGGTCGCGGCGCTGGCCGGTTGGTTCATCCACGGCTCAGCCGCTGTGGCGATCGCCCTGGGCCTGGCATTGGTTGCCGCATTGATCATCTTCATGCAGGCTTCTCCGATCCGGCTCCGAATCATCCCGGCCGCGCTGGCGGCGCTGGTGTTCGTCTCGCTGGAAGTGCTGCCGATCTGGTTTTTCCTGCGTCCGCGACCGTATCTGAGCGTTACGATCGAATACCTGGTGCTGTTGCCAGCGTATCTTTTCGCCTTGCTGTATCTCTCCATCCGCACCATGAAGTTCATCTTCGATCACGTCATCCCCGAAGCGCCGGGCTTAATCATGGACATGCTTTCGCAGGCCACCGAGCGCATCGCACGGCAGGCGTATTTTGCATATGCCGAGATTCTGGAAAAGGATCCCCAGCCCGTGTATTACGGCCGCGT
>DASXQN010000444.1:0-3664 GCA_036507155.1 Anaerolineales bacterium | reverse complement strand
GCGATTGTGGAAAAAGCCTTTGGGCCCGAACACAGCAAGGTCGCCAGAAGACTTCGAAATCTCACCGAACTTTACCGCGAGCAGGGCAGGGACGAAGAAGCAGCCCCATTGTACAAGCGCATGACGAAGATCGAGAAAAGGCACTCGTAATTTAAGTGCGCTTGCAAGGCCAGACTTACAGCACAGGCACAGCAGCGGAAGCAGATTAGGGCAGCCCTCAACGAGGCTGGAATCGAGTCTGTTCTTTCCCTCACCGCTCCCTTGCGGTCGCGGCTCGGCTTGGCTCTGCTCCCGGCCGTCACCGCTGTGGAACGCGTTAGCAAGCGGACGAATAGGTCATCTCGGCCTGGAGCGAGCGGTTCTTCTGCCCGAGCAGCGTTACCCTTCTGATAATATCTTGCAACAGTGTCTTATGCAGCCGGCAAAGGGTAAACTCGTCGTCAACGCCACCGCCGTCGCCATGCTCGGACTCATGGCTGGCTTGATGTTCGCAAGCGCCTGGAACGACACGATCATCTTTGACGAAGATCCGCATATCGGCGCCGGGTATAGTTACTTGCGGACAGCGGATCACCGCCTGAACCACGAGCACCCGCCGCTCATGAAAGATTTGGGAGCATTTCCCCTCCTTTGGATGAATCTCCGCGAGCCGTGGGACGATCGGACGTGGATGGAGAGCGATCAGTGGGGATTCGGGCAGAAGCTCATTTTCGGCTCCGGCAACGACGCCGACGCCATCACGCGCGCGGCGAAGGCGCCGATGATTGTTTTCACGGCCCTTTTGGGATGGGTCATTTTTGGGTGGGCGCGGAAACACTTCGGCGCGGCCTCGGGCCTGCTGGCGTTGTTTTTCTACGCTTTCTCCCCGACGTTCCTGGCGCATGGGCGGCTGGTGACAACCGACGTGGGCGCGGCCGCCGGGTTTTTCATCGGCACCACGGCCTTCCTCCGCTTTCTCAACAATCCGACGCGGCGGAACGTGCTGCTGGCGGGGTTCGCGATGGGGTTTGCATTTCTCACGAAGTTTTCGACCTTCGTCCTCGTGCCGATCGCGGTGATCCTCGCGATCGCATGGGCGCTTGTGCAGGAAGAGCCGGGGAACCGCGCTCGCGGACTGTTCCGGCACCTTACGCGGACGGCGGGGATCTTCGTTGTCGCCTTTCTCGCAATATACCCGGTCTATCTGCACCACACCTGGAACTACCCGCCGAAGCGCCAGCGAGTGGAGACGATTGCCAATCTGGCCGGACATGGCGTAGGCCATACGCCCAAGAACATCGTGATCCGAGCGTCCGACAAGCCGGTGATACGGCCCTGGGCGGAGTATTTTCTAGGTCTGCTCACGGCCGTCCAGATCGCCGCCGCCGGGAACAACCCTTTCTTTTTGGGGGACGTTTCCGGGGCCGGCTTGCACCTCTACTTCCCCTTGGTCTATGGCGTCAAAGAGCCGCTGGCGCTCCACGTGCTTACCCTTATTGCGCTCGCCTTCGGAATTTCCGGGGCTCTCCAGCCGCTCTATACCCGCCGGTGGCTGGCGGCGCGCTTTACAGTGGTCGCGTTCCTGGTTGTGATCGCGGTGTACTGGGGGGTGTCGATCCGCTCGAACCTGCACATCGGGGTGCGGCACGTCCTGCCAACGTTTCCCTTCATTTACATTCTCGTTGCCAGCGAGATCGCCTCCCTTGACCGGCGGCTTCGAGGAGCCTCCACCGAAGGCGCGCTCCCGCACAACGAGGCCGGCGAGCCTGGCCCGGGTTGGCGGCCAGCGGCGAACTGGGGATTTCGCCCCATAGGGGCCTTCCGAATGTTGCTCGGCGCGCTCCTGGCCTGGCAGGCCGTGACGGTTCTGCGGGCTCACCCCTCTTACCTGGCGTACTTCAATGAAATTGCGGGCGGCCCGGACGGCGGCTATCAATATGTCGTCGATTCCAATCTCGATTGGGGACAGGATTTGAAACGGCTGGCGGAGTTCGTGGAGGAGCGCGGCATCCCGGAAATCCACTTCGACTACTTCGGGACGGCGGACCCCGCCTATTACCTGAAAGAGAAGTATCGGGCGTTCTCGAGCTGCGCGGGGCCGCAGAAGGGATGGGTGGCAGTGTCGGCGATGTCCTACCAAGGGTCGCGCGCAAAGCCGGAGTGCGACTACCGCCGCTGGCTGCCGATGGAGAAACTGGTCACAAAGATCGGCTACTCCATCTTCGTCTTCCGCCTGGAGTGATCCTGAGCAAGGCGAAGGATCTGCTTTTAGTTCGGCTGAGCGCGAGGAGCACCGTCGGGTGAGCCGAGCGAAAGGGCCGGTGCGAGCGGTAAGGCTCTCCGGACGGCTCACGGCCGCAGCGGCCATTGACATCGCCAACACGGTTCACTATGATCCCCAGCGAATACCAGCGCTGGCCGTCCCGCGACCGCCTGCGCCATGGCTTCCCTCCCCGGACGGGACCGGTGAAAGGAGTGTCCGAATGACAGCGCCCCGGCGCGGTTTCTTGCAGGCGGCGGCGCCGCACGACCTCGCCCACGCGCAATCGCATGACCAGGATCACGAGCATCAGGCGGTTCCCTCGGACCTCACCCTGCGGGTCAAGTCACTCGAATCGCTGCTCGTCGAAAAGGGGCTGGTCGATCGCGCGGCGCTCGATACGTTGATCGACGCCTACGAGCACAAGATCGGCCCGCGCAACGGAGCGCGGGTGGTGGCTCGGGCCTGGGCCGATCCCGCCTATAAGAAGCGCCTGCTGACCGACGCCACCGCCGCGATTGCGGAGCTGGGCTATTCCGGGTCGGAGGGCACGAATATGGTGGTGGTCGAGAACACCCCCGCGGTTCACAACCTGGTCGTCTGCACGTTGTGCTCCTGCTACCCTTGGCCGGTCCTCGGTTTGCCGCCGGTCTGGTACAAGTCCGCGCCGTATCGCTCGCGCGCCGTGATTGATCCGCGCGGCGTGCTGCGCGAGTTCGGGACCGAGGTGCCCGAGGACATCGAGGTGCGCGTCTGGGACAGCACGGCGGATCTGCGCTACCTGGTCTTGCCGGAGCGTCCTGCTGGCGCCGAGAAGCTGAGCGAAGAGGCGCTGGCTGCGCTGGTCACCCGCGATGCCATGATCGGCGTGGCCAAGGTCATGCCGCCGAAAGCAGGCCACGCATGAACGGCGTGCATGACATGGGCGGCATGGACGGCATGGGGCCCATCCAATACGAGAAAAACGAGCCCGTCTTCCACGCGCGGTGGGAGGGGCGAGTGTACGCGCTGAATCGTGCGATGGGAGCTTGGCGCAAGTGGAACGGCGGCGCTTCCCGTCACCAGAAAGAGCTGATCCCAGCCGCCGAATATCTGCGCATGAGCTATTACGAAAAATGGTTCGCGGCTCTGATCGAACTCATGGTCAACAGCGGCCTGGTCACGCGCGCCGAGGCCGACAGCGGGAAGCGGGCGCGGGGATCTCCTAAAGCGACCCCGCCGCTCACCGCTGAAAAGGTGCCGCTGTTCCTCAAGGGCGCCCCTGCGAACCGGGACTTGCCGGTGTCCCCGCGCTTCGAAGTGGGGCAGCGCGTGCGCGCCCGCAACATCAATCCGACCGGCCACACGCGCCTGCCGCGCTATGCCCGCGGCAGGTTTGGCATCATCGAGCGAGACTACGGCGTCTTTGCCTTCGCCGACACCATG
>DASXQN010000443.1:0-3735 GCA_036507155.1 Anaerolineales bacterium | reverse complement strand
AACAAGGCGCGGGCGCGCGCCGAAAGGGGGAGCGTGCCTGCGCGTAGGTGCGGGTAGATCAAGCTGATGGTGATGGATGGCACATCATCGGGCAGAAAGTCCTTTGCGGCGGGCGTCAATTCATCGTCCAGTTGTGCTTCGAGCGCCACCATCCCAGGCGTCAGCGCGGTGCGATCATGCTCGACCGGTGAGTATTGCAACTGAAGTGGCACCTGCCGCACCCCGTCCGGCTCGAGCCTGCGCAGAAACCACAAGACCTCGCCGGCCGGCCCGACCTCGTCAAATCGCTCATCTTCCTGCAGAGCCAGGTTGAGCGAGAACTCGGCCAGTTTTGGATTTACGCCATCCGGAAGTGAGACGTCTTTAAGTAGACTGTTGGTGGGCAATGGTTCGCCGGCGGCCATATCCAACGCCGCCTCGGCCACATTGAGATGGCCGGCGTTGACGCTGACCAGCAAGGCGCGCGGGAACCAGCGTCCCGCGATGCGCACCAGCTCCTGGTCCGCGCCGAGCGCCGCTTCCAGTTTCTTCTCCAGCTCGTGGCCGTTAGCGCGCAGAATGGTTTCCTTCTCGTGCCCGGGATCGTTGCGCTCGCTCGACGGCGCCTCGTTAAGGCGATGGTCGCCCAGCCGCGCCGCGAACATGCGCGCGCCGCTGTCCATTTCCACGGTGATCACGTCGAAGGAGCCGGCGGTCGGATTGAGGCCGGCGCGCAGTTCCGAGACCTGGCCTTTGCGCCAGTCCAGCGCGGGGAAGACGAGCCGATCTCCGACGCGATATTCTTCCTTGGGCAGATAGGTCTTTCCGTCCTCGGCGTGCAGCTTCTGCGCGGCGGCGTGTTCCACCTGGACGCGCGCGTCTACAAGCACCGAGACCAGTTCACGGGTGGTAAGCGGTGTTTCAAGTTCGAATAAATGATTATGCAGGAATTCGATGTCTTGCCGGCTGACTTGAAGCGTGTGCCAGTAGTTCTCTGATATCAGGGGGGTGCCTGCCATAGCGAGCCTTGTGTGTGAGAGTACCTGCGCATGTGCGGAGGGCGATCGGGAATTATACCTTACCTGCGCGCTGGAAACAATTGTGCCGACGCCGACCGCGCACTGCCAACGCAGATTACGCTGTCGATCCCTGCCGGGCACGCGTTCCGCGTTCGGTTTCTTCTCCGAGCACCGGCGGCGTGTGCGGAAGGTCTCCGGATCTGGCGGGAAAAGGTTGCATCCGAGCGTGGAGTCAATGAAATGCGATTCCGATGATGCACTCTGATCGGCACGCGCGGCGCTTGGAGCGGCCGGATGCGGAGACGAAACAGTCGGTCACCGCAGGCGCCCACCAAAACTGAAGAATATCGAACTTCGTACGCTGCCACGCCGATTCTGTTCGTCGCCCACGAATCTTTACGTGACGGAGAGAGCGGCGGGCCGCCGCCGTCGATGGCTTGACATGCCATCAACGGCATCGTATACTATAATCATACGAATAATCGGATTAATCGAACCAATGAGCATTCTCAGGGAAAGAAGCGGCTCGGATACGCTTTCAGAGTTCATGCGCTATCTGGCCAATCACGAGCAAGCTGCCAGTCAGACGCTTCCGGCGTTGACCGAGCTGAGCCGCGAACTCGGCGTCAGCGTGGCCTCGCTGCGAGAGCAGCTCGAGGTGGCTCGGGCCCTGGGCCTTGTAGACGTGCGCCCGCGCACCGGAACGCGCCGGCTGCCATACACCTTCGGCCCGGCCGTGCGCCAGAGTCTGCGCTACGCGCTGGCACTGGAAGACGGACATTTCGAAAAATTCGCGGAGTTGCGCAAGCACATCGAAACCGCGTACTGGCATGAAGCGGTGACCCGGCTGACCGCCGACGACAAGGGCGAATTGCGAGCGCTGATTGCGCGTGCCCACGAAAAATTGAACGGTACGCCGATACAGGCACCCCATGAAGAACACCGCAATCTGCACCTGTTGATCTACCGCCGCCTCGAGAACCCCTTCGTGACCGGCCTGTTGGAGGCCTACTGGGACGCTTATGAAGCTGTGGGGCTGAACATGTTCCGCGGCGGTTACGACTATCTGCAGGAGGTCTGGCGGTATCACGCGGAGATGGTCGAGGCGATCGACGCAGGTAATTACGAGGCAGGCTATGATGCGCTGGTCAAACATACCGACCTGCTATATCAAAGACCCGATTGAATGTGAGGAGTTCAATGATGAATAAAGTTATCAACGATTTTTCAATTACGGTCGGCACGGCCAATGGCTCAGGCAGCCAGACCGCCAATACGACCATCCTGCGCGCCTTGTTCAAGATGGGCATTCCCGTCTCGGGGAAAAACCTGTTCCCATCCAATATCCAGGGCCTGCCCACGTGGTATACGATCCGCTTGAGCAAAGACGGATTCACCGCGCGGCGCGATGAGCATGAGGTGGTCGTGGCGATCAACCCGACCTCGTTCGCGCGGGACCTTGCGGATGTCCAGCCCGGAGGGGCTTTCTTCTATGCTGACGACATCAAGCAGCCGATCACGCGCGATGACATCGTTGTTTACCCCATGCCGGTCAAGGACACCGTGCGTAAAGACCCCAGCATCCCGTCCGATTTTCGGGACCTCGTCGGCAACATGGTGTATGTGGGCGTGGTCGCGCAGATGCTCGGGATCGATCTTGCGAAGATCCAGGCCGCGCTCAGCTTCCATTTCAAGGGGAAGCAGAAGCCGATCGATATGAACTTCAATACTGTGAAGGCTGGCGCCGAGTGGGCGAAGCAAAATCTCGAGAAGAAGGACCCTTACTTCGTCGAGCCTATGAATAAGACTGACGGCCTGATCATGACCGACGGCAACACGGCCGCGGCGATCGGATCCATTTACGGCGGCGTGCAATTCGCAGCCTGGTATCCGATCACGCCCGCGTCTTCGCTCGCCGAATCCCTGATCAACTACCTTCCGATGCTGCGTGCACGCGAAGACGGCAAGCATACGTATGCGGTTGTGCAGGCAGAGGACGAGCTGGCCGCTCTCGGCATGACAATCGGCGCGGGGTGGAGCGGTTTGCGGGCCATGACCTCGACCTCCGGACCGGGATTAAGCCTGATGACGGAATTCGCCGGACTGGCGTATTTTGCAGAGATCCCCGTCGTGGTATGGGATGTCGTCCGCATTGGTCCCAGCACCGGCCTGCCGACGCGCACCTCGCAGGGAGACCTGACGTTCGTCAACTTCATGGGTCACGGCGACACGCAGCAGATCATCCTGCTGCCTGGCTCGGCGGACGAATGCTTCGAATTCGGATGGCGCGCCTTTGATGTCGCCGAGCGGATCCAAGCCCCCGTTTTCGTGCTGAGCGATCTGGATATGGGCATGAACCAGTGGATGTGCAAGCCCTTCCAGTATCCCGATAAGCCCATGGATCGCGGCAAAGTCCTGTGGGAGAAAGATCTCGAAGAGTTAAAGGGCAACTGGGCGCGCTATCTGGACAAGGATGGGGATGGTATTCCCTACCGCACGATCCCGGGCAACAAGCATCCGACCAGCGCCTACTTCTTGCGCGGCACCGGTCACGACGAGAATGCCCGTTACACTGAAGAAGCGCCGATCTGGCAGCGTAACATGGATCGCATTAAGAAGAAGTACGAGACAGCGAAGAAGTATCTTCCGGCTCCGATCGTGCACTCCACGAAAGGCGCCACCCAGGGCATCATTGCGTTCGGCTCGACTGAAGCCGCCATCCAGGAGGCGCGCGTCC
>DASXQN010000442.1:0-8270 GCA_036507155.1 Anaerolineales bacterium | reverse complement strand
GGGACTGCGCCCACTTGGCCCAGTCCAGGTCTTCCAGTCCGGTCAGCGCTTCATCATACGGATGCGCCTCCCACAAGCTGCGCCGGATGGCGGCGTTGGCGTTGTTGCAGAAGGGGCTGGGCTGTCGGGGGACGTCCCCGTCGGGATACCACTGGTGAAAGACCTGCTGCTCGGAAAACTTCGCAGTCTCGCCTCCGCGCTGTTTGCCGTAGACGAGCGCCACCGCTTCATCCTCGAACGGTCGCAGCAGACACTCGAGCCAATCCGGATAGACGGGATAGACGTGCGCGCTGGCGATGACGACGAGCTCACGCGTCGCGGCCCGAACCCCGAGGTTGAGCGACCGCCCGAAGGTGAATTCGCCGGGACGGATGTGCACGACCCGCACCCCGAACGATTCCGCGATCGAGACGGTCCTGTCCGTGGAGCCCGAGTCGACGAGGATCAGTTCCACATCTTTGACGCTTTGATGGCTGATGCCTTCCAACAAACGGCCAAGATGCTTTTCTTCGTTATAGGCGCGGATGATGACTGAGCATTGCATAGGTTAGTGAGTATAGCGGCAGATGGGTAATTGGGTGATTGGGGATTAGGGGGTAGCGTTTAGGGGAATAGGATTCACGGAAGTTGGGGGATTCCTAACGCGAATAGCGCGAATAGGTTAACGGTTTTCGCGTAGTTCGTGGATTTCGCGCCGTTCGCGTTTCAACATGATTACCTCGCCCCTACCAATCATTGTTTTTTTCATATCCAAGGCTTATTAGCAGATGGCCTGCGACATCCTTGAAGATCTTCTTGTGGGCATCGGTGAAATATTTCTGCCATTCGCCGGTCTTGCCCGATCGGAAGGTCGGCGAGCGGCCCGGATTGATGGACGACTCCAGTGCTTCGAGCATCAGTTGTCGGGGCGCGGGAAGCGGGACACGGGTCAGGAAACGGTCGAGGATGCGGTTCAAGGCCGCGGTCCGGTCCTCGATCAGGTCCTCGAAGTGCAGCGTCAACACCTGCGCATGGTCCAGCCAGCCGAGATAAGGGGCGAAGCGTGCCGCGATATCGGGGAATTCGATGCCCGCGTCCGGCCTGCCGAGGATACTGACGCGCAGACGTGCGTCGAAATCGGGCAACGACGCATAGTACGAATGATGGACATGGTTCGGCTCCATGTCGGTGACGTAGAACACGTGTGAAACCACCACGTCGCGCGGATCGCGGAAGATGAAGTAGGGCACGAACGCGGGCGATATAACACGCGCGACCACCTCCGGCCGGGCGAACAGGTGCGCCGAGGCAACATCCCGCGGACGGAGCGAATCGACCCAAGCCAGGGCCTGTTCGGGCGAGCGCTTGCGTCCGCTCTCCCCCTCGTATTCCGCATAGAAGGAATGCAGGCGCGTTGAGAAAGGTGCGACCCTGGCGAAGCCGAGCAGGATCTGATCGAGCAGATGCGTGCCGCTCTTTGGAAAGGAAATCCCCAGCAGGATCGGCCAACCGCCTTGCGGCTCAGGCTGCGACGCAAAGCGGACGCGCTGCGCGGATTTTTCCATCTGGTAGAGCAAGGAGCGGAGGGATTGCTTCAGAGACATGGACCGGAGATCACCGGAGATAAACAAAGATGAACAGAGATGAACAGAGATCAATAGAGATTCGAGGGTGGCGGGCGGAGCGCGTGAATTTATTCTTTCAGGAGAAAATCCCCGCCCTCTAACACGCCATCCGTGATCACGCCGATCGCCTCCGCCTTCAGCAAGTCGTCCGTTTCGAATGACTTCAGGCGCGCCTGCGTCGTGCGGACGGACGGTTCGAGAAAGTCGCCGAACGGCAGAGAGGTCCGGAAGAGTTGATAGTACAGGAAGCGCCTTGCGTTGCGCTTGAACTCATCAGGGATCGCGATCAACTCGGCCTCGAGAAACTCGATGGCCTGATCGTGATACTCCTGGGCCGTCTGCGGGAAGAACACTGTGGGGTATTGTGTATAACGCGCCCGGCCGCCACACAACACCGGCACACCCAGGATGGAGGCTTCCAGGCCGATGGTAGAGTTGTATACCATGACGAACTTGGACCGTTGGATCAGCTCGTACGAGCTGAGCTGTTCGCCGGGCGCGACGAAGACCACGTTATCGAGTTTGTCCACACCGTTCGCTTCCCCCCAGCCCTGCACCGTCTCGCGGCTTTCCTTGCGGGTGCGCGTCTCGTCCGGGTGGGCGCGGATCACGAAAAGCGTTTCCGGATGGCGCGGGATGATGTCCAACACCATGTCGAGCCAGCCGAACATGTCCGGGAAAACCGTATTGGCGTGCGGCTGGCTGGTGTCGAAGATCACGTTGGTAAAGACGGGCACGATCTGGCCGAAGCGCGCGGCATTTGCAAGGAAGGCTTCGTCGAGGCCGCGCATTTCCGGCCAGAATTGAATGCCGGCCATGGAAAAGTCCCCCTGAAAGCGCTTTTGCAAATATTCGTCCAGCCGAGCATCCTGCGCGGGACTTAATTCAAACTCGTCGGGAATATAGATCGGATAGGCTGTTGCCTCGCCGTCGGTGAAGAACGCGGAGGCGGCTTGAAGTCCGACCTCATGAGTGATTACGCGCAGGCCGCGCCCCTGGGCAATAAAACGCGCGACCGCTTCGGGGAAGAACTGTCCGTTGAACACGACCACCGCGCGCGGGTCGGTCGCATCCAGAAATTTCGAAAACTTCTGCGCCACGTTCCAGGCGGACAGAATGTATTCGCGCAGGAGAAAGCGCGTGTTCGTATCGTCATCCAGGTTGTAGCGGCGCAGGATCCAGCGCAGCCCGGGCAGACACAGTTCGCCAAGTGGTAGATCGTGGTAGGTAAACTGGGCTAGCGCCGCGAGGTCGAGTCCGCTCAAGGCTTGTTCGAGCGCGCGGTCGCGGTCGAAGGCGAACCAGCGAACGGCAGACGTTGAAACGTTTGCACGTTCAAACGTTGGCACATCCGTATACAGTATCCTAGATTGATAAACGCAGGATGCGCACGGCGGGGCTTGATTCACATCGTCTCGATTTGTGCCCAGCACGCAGCGGCTCATGCCTGAATTGCAGGCAAAGTACACGACCGGGATCCCGCGCAGCCGGAATGCCCAGGAGGCCAGCAGATGAAACCCGCTGTTCCAGGAGAGGTCGTCGATGCCGGTGGAAGCCTTGAAGAAGACGACGGGCCGGCCCCTTGGTTCAGGCGCACGCTGAGTCACCCGCCTGGCCATACCGGCGATCTTCTGGTTGTTGAGCCGGCGGACCAGCCCGCGTTTGATGCGTTGGGTGAAGAAATCGCGAATCGAATTCAACATCTTATGTCGGGGCGACGTCCTGTCGCCCAGGGGGAGATGACCTCGCCGGGCGAGAGGACCGCGCCCCTACCAATCATTGTCTTTCTCGTAACCCAATCTCACCATCAAATCCCCCGCCACGTCCTTGAATAATTTCTTGTGCTCCTCGGTGAAGTGCTCGCGCCAGCCGCCGGTGGTGCCGGACCGAAACGTATGGGATTTGTCCGGCCGGATGGCCTCGATCAGCACGGCCAGCGATCTGTCCCGCGGCGTCGGGATGCGATAGCCCGTCTTCTCCACCTCATCCAGCATGGCGTTGAGCGTCGCGTCGCGCCGGTCGATCAAATCCTCGAAGCGGATGCACATGACCCCGGGCGTCGCCAGCCATTGAAAAACCGATTCGTACCGCTGCTTCACGCCGACCATATACAAGCCATCCCGGTCGATCCCGGTGATAGCCACCTTCAGCCGCACGCCGAAATCCGGCAGGGACTTGTAGAACGCATGCATCCCGTGTTCTTGGCGCATGTCGGTGGCGAAATGCACCTGCGAGACGAGCAGGTCGCGCGGGTCTCGGTAGACAAAGTAATTGACGCGGCCCGCCCGGCACAGGAATGCGATATTTTCCGCGGTGGGCTCGAGATACCCCCAACCGATGACGCCGTGGGGAACGCTTTGCAATTCGGCCAGTATTTCTTCTTTCGTCTTTCTTTTCCCGCCTTTTGTGATCGTTCGAACCGGTTCCGCTTCCACATACGCATATGGCATGATCTGCGCAAAGCCGCTGAAGATCTGCAGCAGCAGGTGCGATCCGCTCTTCGGCTTGGCATTGCCAAACAGGGGCGGCACGTCGTCGAAGTTAAAGCGCTTCCAGCGCAAGACTGCCTGGGCGAATTTGCCCGGCGCACGAAGGTTGCGGCGCAACGGGTGGATGATTCCCATCAGGAAACTAACCACAGATGAACGCAGATGAACTCTGATGCTTGTTGAAGAATTCATCAAAAGATCCGCGTTGATCTGTGTTCACGTGTGCCCGTAAGGGTATCCGCGGCTATTCCTCGCCATTCACGCGGCGCAGTTTCTTCATCGAGGGCTTCTCGCTGTCGTACACGCGTTTCACGCCGTCGCCCAGCGCGGCCTCGGTCACCCGGATGTATTTCACCAGCCGCTCGAAACCGCCCGGCTCCACCGAGGCGGCCTGGTCGCTGCCCCACATGGCGCGGTCCAGCGTGATATGGCGCTCCACCATGCAGGCGCCCAGCGCCACCGCCACGGCCGAGGGGACCAGCCCCACTTCATGACCGGAATAGCCGATCGGCAGCTTTGGGAATTCCGCCCGCAGGGTTTCGATCATCTTCAGATTCAATTCTTCGGGCTCGCACGGATAAGTGCTGGTGCAATGCATCAATAGCAGTTCCTTTTCGCCGGCGATCTTCACGCCGTTCTTAACCTGCTCGATCGTGGACATGCCCGACGATAAGATGACCGGCTTGCCCGTGGCGCGCGCCTTGCGGATCAAGTCAAAATCCGTGAGGGAAGCAGACGGGATCTTATAGGCGGGCGTATCGAACTTTTCCATGAAGTCCACCGACGGCTCATCCCACACGGAGACCAGCCAGGCAATGCCCTTCTCGCGGCAGTACTTGTCGAGCTCGCGATATTGCGCTTCGTTGAATTCGACCTTATGACGGTATTCGAGGTACGTGATGTAACCCCAGGGCGTCTCGCGCATCTGTCCTTGCTGTTCGGGCGGCGTGGCCACCTCGGGCGTGCGCTTTTGGAACTTGACCGCGTCCGCGCCGGCGTGCACCGCCGCATCGATGATCTGCCGCGCCGTGTCCAGATCGCCGTTGTGGTTGATGCCGATCTCGGCGATGATATATGCCGGGTGACCGTCACCCACCGCGCGCTTCCCCAATTTGATTTCACGGGACATCTATTTTCTCCTTCGGATGCAGGTACGACTCTTGCGGAGCCGTGCCTAGGATCGCTTCAATATCATCTCACAAAGTTCACGCACCGCGCCCCTGCCGCCGGGCTTGCTCAAGATGAAATCCGCGGCGCGCAGCACTTCGGGATACGCATCCGCCACCGCCACGCCCCAGCCCGCCAACTCCAGGCAGGGCAGATCGTTGACATCATTTCCGACGAAGACGACATTTCCGGCCTGGATATGCCGCTCGGCGAGCACTTCCCGCATCTTCTCGCCCTTGGCGTGGATGCCCACCCCGGAGATCACTTCCAGCCCCATCTTTTTGGCGCGCGCCGCAACCACCGGGCTCGACTCCGACGACAGCACGAGCGCCTGCACACCGGCTTCGCGCAGCTGCCGCGTCATCAGTCCGTCGCTCCGGCTGGAGGCGACCATCTCGCGGCCGTCCTGGTCCGTATAGACGATGTTGTCTGTGATGACGCCGTCGAAATCGAAGATCAGCATATCTACTTTTTCGGGCATCGGGCGGCGGGCGCGGCCAGGGCTGACAATGTCCAGCCCGCCCGACGATGCCAGTTGTTCATAGCGCGCCCAGTCCAGCAGGTTGTCGATGTCGACCGTGTAACGAGGATCGATGACGAGCGGGTAGATCACGCCGCCGGTCATGGAGCCGCCTTCCAGGATCACCGCCGGGCGAATGGCGTCGATGTGGCCCGTCTGCCAGTAGACCGGCGGGAGAGTCTGGCGCGGGGCATTGTACGGCTCAGCCATGCCCGGCACCTCGAGCAGAGGCTTCAATGGGCCGTGCTTGCCGCTCATGCGCCACATCTTGTATGGATTCTGCCCGGCAGGCACCACGCCGCGCACGCTGTCCGCTTCGGGATGCGCGCGCAGGATCTGCACCGCTTCATCCAGCAAGCCGCGCGGGCGAATAGGTGACGTGGGACGCAGTTGCAGGACCAGCTCCGGCTTGTAGTTCTCATTGTCCGCGAGCCACTTCAACGCATGTTGAAATAGCGGCAGGTCGGTGGAGTCGTCCTGCCCGAACTCAGCCGGCCGCAGGAACGGCGTCTCGGCACCGAACTGACGGGCCACTCCCGCGATGGCCTCATCGTCGGTGCTGACGATCACGCGTTTCACCGCATCGGATTGCCTGGCTGCGGCGATGCTCCAGGCGATCAACGGCCAGCCGGCGAAGTCACGGATATTCTTGCGCGGTATGCCTTTCGAGCCGCCGCGTGCAGGGATGATTGCGAGGATTTCCGTTGTTTTCATAGGACCATGGACAATGGACAAATGACCATGTCTATGGTCTATCGTCCATTGTCGAATCTACCACGCTGTCCATCCACCATCCACGACGAGGTTGCCGCCGGTCATATACGAAGAGGCCTCGCAGGCGAGAAATAGCAGCGCGCCGTTCATCTCGTCCTTACGGGCCATGCGGCCGAGGATGGTTTTGGAGGAATAATTCTTCACGAAAGTTTCGTCGTGCTCGTTGAATACGCCGCCGGGCGTGAGCGCGTTGACGCGGATTTCGCTCCCGGCATAGTAGGCGGACAGGTATTTGGTAAAGCCCAGCACCCCCGCCTTGGTCACACTGTAATAGACCGGTTTGTAGGCCACACGTTTTCCGTCCCGGATGTAGATGCGCTGGTCAGGGCCGTTCAACCCGTAGGTCGAGCAGATGTTGATGATGCTGCCCTTCTTACCCTGGTCTAGCATTGGCTGCACGCACGCCTGCGTGATCAGGAACATACCAGTCAGGTTGACATTCAAGGCCGCGTTCCAATCCTGAAGTGGAAAATCTTCGAAGCTTCCGGGCGTGACGCCCCTCGCCACGGCAGCGGCGTCAAACTTCGGGTCCAGGGCCGCGGCATTCACCAGAATGTCGAGCCGGCCAAACGTCGAGAGAACGGAGACAGCCAGCCTCTTGACCGCGTCGGGGTCGGTGATGTCGCACTCAAAGGCCTGGGCGCGAAATCCGCCTCGGGTGAGGGCCTCCACGACCGGGCCGGCAGCCGCCGCGTTCAGGTCGACGACCGCGACGGACGCGCCGGCTTCGGCCAGCGTCCTGCTGAACTCCGTGCCCAGCAGACCTGCTCCACCGGTTACGACGGCTACGCTGCCAGAGAGATCGAATTTATCCTGGATCGTCATATAGTCTTGCTCAATTCTACTTCCTCAGGCTGGGCCAGCTTTCCTGAGTGCTTTTCCGAAAGTGGTGAGTTTCTTAGCACGAGGGCGCCCTTCGAAGATCTCAGGGCAGGCTCCCTCTCGAAGTCACCAAGGGATAATTACTTGTGGCTTAGTGCCTTTGTGGTGACTCGGCATATGGTTCACTTAAGGCGGCGCGGAATAGATCTCATCGCCATTGTATTTGCGGAGGTATAGCCCCGCAGTCAACTCATCATAATACGCGCGCAGCGCTTCGTCCATCTCGACGGACTTGAATAGCGCGATCACGGCTCTACCGGCCAGGACCTCCTGCTTGAGCTGCGAGATCCCCGGCTCGGCGTCCGGCAATAGATAGGCAGCACGTCCCACATATAGGTACACCACGCCCGGCTGGTTGGTATGGATCGCGATCTCCGCCGGCAGGGCGCGCAGCGCTATGACCGCCTGTGCATCATACCAGCGTTCATTGGCGTAGATCTGACCGCCGCGGCGCAGGTCTTGCACGGTCTGGTACTGACCCGCGGCTGAGACCGCAAAAATGAGCAGCGTCAAGCCGATCGCCGCCTTTCGTCCCGCGCCGCGGTTCGCCAGCCAGTTCAAGCCGGCCGCCAGGAGTAGCAACATCGAAACAAACACCGGTGCAAGGATGCGAAGTTGAAAGCGGGTGGCCGGATCGAAGTACGTCATCGTGACAACCAGTGCGCCGAAATAACCGAAGCTGTACAAACCGTTCAGCAGCGCGAGGTTGTCAGGGGCAGTTATTTCCGAAGAGCCGCGCCAACGGCGTATAGAGGCTTTCAAGACCCACAGCAGTAGCGCCGCGCCGAGCACGAGGGCGATCGTCTCAAAGATGCCGGGCACTTTGAGCAGTTC
>DASXQN010000441.1:0-2838 GCA_036507155.1 Anaerolineales bacterium | reverse complement strand
AAGGCGGGGCGAATGCACCCGCGGGCGAGCGCGAAGATGAACCAGCCGCGGCAGGCCGGGGCGGGCGCGGGGCCCCAGGGGCGAGAGGCGGCGGCGCGGCGCCTGCGCCGGGCGGCGCACGCGGAGGCGGCGCCTTGCGCGGCGGCACAACCGTGCAGGGGCTGCCGATCATCAAGCCGCCGTATGACCGCATCACCGCTTACGACATGAATACCGGCGAAATGTTATGGCAGAAGACCCATAGTTCCACGCCGGACAACATTAAGAACAACGCCGCACTGAGAGGCCTCAATCTTCCGCGTCTGGGCCAACCCGGTCGCACATTTATCGGCGTACTCACGACTAAAGCTTTGGTGATCGCCGGCGAAGGCGGCGTCCATACGAATGCTCAGGGGCAGACCGTAGCGCTGCTTCGCGGCTACGACAAATCAACCGGCGAGGACATTCCCGGCGAGGTCAATATGCCCGCGAAGCAGACAGGCTCGCCGATGTCGTACATGCACAATGGTAAGCAGTACATCGTGATTGCAGTAACTGGTCAAGCGAACTCCGGCGCAGAAATCCTGGCGTACGCGCTGCCATAATTCGCGCAAAATCGTGTGGTGAAACTTGGCATGGGGACGAGACCGACCTTGCCTGTCAGGCAAAAAAGTAGGGAGAGGAGAGGACCTGCTGAATATCGAGATCTCCGGTTTGGGGCGGATCCGGCAGAGAGATCCCGGGATGGGTTTTTCGTTGTTGGTGCAGGAAATTCTGCAGCACGGGTTCGGCATAGATCCGGACGAATTCTTCCCGCAGGACGCGATTCAACAGGTCCACGTCGCAGGCGTGGACGCCGTAGCTGTCGTGCACCATGGCGAAGTGACGGAGACCTTCGGCGTGCAGACGAAGGATCGTCCGCATCATGTGAGCGGCGTCCGTCGAGTGGACCAGGTGTGCGACGATGCCGTCCACCTGCTTCCTGACGTCGATCTTCTGTTTGTCATCCTGCTGGTGGACCAGAATCGTGTGATCCGCCGTCGCCAGACGTACCTCCTTGGGTTTGCGGTTTTCATGAAGTACGACAAAACCGATGGGGGTGGTCCACATCATCCCTCGATTCGCCTTCGCGATAATGCCGGCCACTTCGCGAAGCCATTCCATGATGCGGCCCGCCTCCAGCGCGACTTCGGGAATGCACTCCACCAGTAACTTCGCCAGATACATGGCGCACTTCTCGGAATCTTTCAAAGCCCGGATGGCGCCCTTTTCGCACAATGCCTTGTAGATCGTGCGGAGGGTCACGCCGTAAGGAGTCGTCATCGTTGCATTCTTTGCGAGCTCGCGATCCATGATGGCCAGTAATTGCCGGGCGGCCTCAGCGTTTGGTCCGGCGCCCGCCGCATCGACTTCCATGCGGCGGCAGACCCGGTCCGATACCCACTGGTAGATATCCTCCGGGTCGTCGAAGGTCATCAAGTTCGTTGCGCGTCCGCCGATCGGATCCCGCCCCATCGCGCTGAGATGCTGATAGCCGTTGCATGAGCCGTCCATGCTGATCGGCAAATGCGAGAGCATGCCGGGACCCTCTTCTTTGTAGCGTTTCCACTCGAGACACGCGGCCAGGAATAGCCACGGCTGGTCGGCCTCCGTCCAAAAGCGATGAATGCGTAAGGGATCGGCCGCGAAGTCCAGGATCTCCGCTTCGTTTTGCTGAACCCAGGCGCGACGCGTCTTAAAGGACACTTTCTTCTTCTTCCAATAACAGTTGGCGAGGTGGATCGCCAGCCAGTACACGCCGCGGTTGTTGCCCAGCGGCTTGCCGTCGGCAAACTCGATCAGCGCCCGTCCGATGTGGTCGGACTGGGGATTCATCAGTTGCGGCACGGGGTAGGCGCGGCCGCGATGATCCACCTGCCAGGGAAAATAGAATTTCTCTTCAACGGAGAGCCGCACCGCCTGACCAACGCGGAACGCCATCGTTTTCTCGAGACCCTTCCGTTGGTCCTCACGCTCCAGTCCGAAAAAAGGGCGCCCGGCAATCCACGCGTCCCGCTGGAACCGGTAGATCGCCTGATTCATCCGGAAAGGTGTGTTTTGCAGCGCGTTCACGGCCGCATACACCGCCGACAGGTCTGCTTTTTCGAGACGTTGTTGCGCCCTTTTGCCGGTCTGACGTTTGAACAGCTTCAGCGGCGTCACCAGATAGCCGCCTTCCGAAAGCGACGTCCACGGGCGAGGTTCCACGATCATCGGCACATGGATCGGATTGAACAGGTCCAATGCCTCCGGCGTCTGTTCGCCGATCCAGGTTTCGGCAGCCTCCGTCAACGCGATCCGGTGCATTTTCTTTATGCTCTTGCCGGAACCTTCCTGGTCCTGTTTCTCTTCGAAGATCGGCTGACCTTCGAAAATGGCATGCTGAAGAGCCAACGAGATCAGTTTTTCACCGAGATGATAGGCGCGAAAGTTATTGGCCCAGTCGTCTTCATCATCGACCCGTGCGGCCAACTCGGCCGCCCGCTTTGCCGCACTGGGGGTTCGGTTGCGGGATAGCAAGATCTCAGCGACGTTCACTTCCCGTTGTTTCGCCAGATCGAAGAGCCTTTCAATACGGCAGCGCTGGCCGATGTCGTAGGCGACTCGAGTCCTGCGCGGTGGAAGCAAAGTTTCAAACTCGGATTCAGCGATCGTATTGAATAAGGCGCCGAGAGTGATGAGCGCCAATTGTTCATGGCCGAGGGACAAAAGCGGCAGTCCCCAGGCGGGGAGTTTGGCGTTCTTCGACACTTTCAGACTGTCCTGTGCGGTACGGATCGCGTCCGCGAGCGACCTCCACGAAATACCTATTAAATTCCG
>DASXQN010000440.1:0-7878 GCA_036507155.1 Anaerolineales bacterium | reverse complement strand
GGAACTGATCGAAAAACTCGGCGGCGATTCCATGGATGAGATACAGCCGCGCTTCGCGACGCTGCGCAAGATGCGGCTTGAAGACCTTCAGATGGATAATACGCCACACATCTGGTGGGAATAATGCATATCTTTTTATATGGCCCGCCGGGCTCCGGCAAAACGACTACTGGCCGGCGCGTGGCGAATGAACTCGACCTGCCGTTTCTGGACCTCGATCAGGTGATCGAGGCCGGCGCGGGGCGCTCGATCCAACAATTAATGGCGGAACACGGCGAGGGCTACTTTCGCGATCTGGAGACGGCGGCGCTTCATAAGGTGGCGCAGGAGCAGGAAAGCGTCGTGGCGCTGGGCGGCGGGACGCTGTTACGCGACGAAAACCGCGCGCTTGCGGAAGGTAACGGTACCGTCATCTGCTTGACTGCCCCAATTAATACGCTGGTCGCGCGGCTAAGCGCGAGCGCACGCTTGCGCCCCTTGCTGGCAGGTGATCTTAAGGCGAATTTGGAATCACTGATGCAGGCGCGGGCCGGCCATTACGCGTCGTTTCCGTTGGGCTTGAGCGGAGAGGGACAGCTGGACGAGGTGGCCTGTCAGCTCAGGATCCTGGCAGGCCGCTTTCACCTCAGCGCCATGGGTTCGTGCGATGTGATCGTCCAAACCGGCGGGCTGTCGCGCGCGTGCGAACTGTTACAGGTGCGCGGCTTGCAGAATCCACTGGTGGTTACGGACGAAAACATTGCCCGCCACCAACTGCCGCCCTTGCTGGATTCGCTTCAGCGCTCCGGGAATAAGATTGCAGTTGTCACGATACCGGCCGGTGAGTCCGCTAAGAATCTGGAAACGGTCAGCAGGCTGTGGGCCGGTTTCCTGCAAGCCGGACTCGACCGGCGCAGTGCCGTCCTCGCGCTGGGGGGTGGCGTGGTGAGCGACCTGGCCGGCTTTGCTGCCTCCACTTTCATGCGCGGCATCCCTTGGGTGGCCGTGCCAACCACCTTGCTTTCGATGATCGACGCATCCCTCGGCGGTAAGACGGGCTTCGACCTGCCGGCGGGAAAGAATCTGATCGGATCTTTCCATTCGCCCCGGCTGGTGCTTGCCGATCCGAACGTGTTGAGCACGTTGCCGCGCGCGGATTTCCGGTCGGGGCTGGCGGAGGTGTTGAAGCATGGGTTGATTGCAGACCCGATGCTGTTCGAGCTGTGCTCGCGCGGAATCGAGGCGGTCAAAGCAAACTTGGAAGAGATCATCCGCCGCGCCATTGCGGTGAAAGTGAACGTCGTCGAGCGGGATCCGTACGAGCAGGGGCCGCGCGCCGCGCTCAACGTGGGTCACACAGTCGGCCACGCGGTCGAGCTGGTCAGCGGTTTTCGGTTGCGGCATGGGGAAGCGGTCGCGATCGGGATGGTGATCGAGGCGCGGCTGGCCGAACAGCTAAAGATTGCAGGCGCGGGCCTGTCGGACGCGATCACCGAGGCGCTGCGAGCACTCGAGCTGCCAGTATCGATCCCCGCCGATTTGCCGCGCGCGGATCTGATCCAGGCCATGCGCATGGATAAGAAGAAAGCCGGCAGCGTCGTGCGGTTCGCGCTGCCGGTCGAGATCGGGAAGGTGCAGGTGGGCGTCGAGGTCCCGGACCTGGAAATGGTGTTCAAGGAGATCTGAATGAAGATTCTTGTGCTGCACGGGCCGAACCTGAATCTGCTCGGGACGCGCGAGCCGGAAGTGTACGGCCGCCTGACGCTGGACGAAATCGACCGGCAGCTGGTCGAGCAGGGACAGTTAGCCGGCGTTGAAGTCCGTTGCCTGCAATCCAACCATGAGGGGGCTCTGATCGACGCGCTGCAGGACGCGCGCGCGTGGGCGCAGGGCGTGGTCTTCAATCCGGGCGGATACACCCACACATCCGTCGCGTTGCGAGATGCGATCAGCGCGATCGGACTGCCGGTGATCGAGGTCCATCTGTCCAACGTGTATGCACGCGAGCAGTTCCGGCACAGCTCGATGATCTCGGCCGTATGCAAAGGCAAGGTTGTGGGCTTCGGCTCGCAGTCCTACGCGTTGGGGTTGAGCGGCCTGCTGAATCTATTGCAGGCTGAGAAAGGCTGACAGGATGCGATTAACCGGAAAGAAGATCGCCACGCTGGTGGCCGAAGGTGTGGAGGATCTGGAATATCATGTGCCGTTGATGCGACTCCAGGAGGAGGGCGCCGAGGTACTGACGGTCGCGATGGATCTCAAGCCGCTGCACGGAAAGCACGGCCTGGAGATCAAGCCCGACACAGGAATCGAGTCTGTGACAGCGCAGGATCTGTTCGCGCTGATCATCCCCGGCGGCTGGGCGCCTGACAAATTGCGGCGGTATTCGGCGGTCACGGAGCTTGTTCGTAAGATGGACGAGGCGAAAAAACCGATCGCGATCATCTGTCACGGTGGCCTGGTGGCGATCTCGGCCGGCATCCTGAAAGGGCGCCGCGCGACGGGCTCGCTCGGCATCCAGGACGATCTGATCAACGCGGGCGCCACGTGGGTGGACCAAGCCGCGTTTCGGGAGGGCAATCTAATCTGGGGCAGGGTCGTGGCCGACATCCCGGACTTCTGCCGCGAGCTGGTCGCGGCATTAACGGAAGAGAAGAGTAAAGCTTAAGCGGGAGCATGGATTTCGCGGCGCGGCGACTGCTCAGAATTCCCAAAAAATGCATGAAGTGAGTCTCTCAACGTCCGAGAAAAAGCGAGATGCTCTCAAGCCCCGCTTCGTCTTCGCTCCCTTTCGGTCGCTCCGCTCAGCGCGAGACTTTTCAGGGATTAGGAAAATAAATCACCCTCGGTCGCACGGTGACTCCGGTGAGGGTCGGAGGCGACTCGCTGGATGAGAGTAACTCGTATCGAGGGTAATTCGCGGTCAGCAAGGCTTGCAAGTCAGGCATTTTTTCAAACGAACTGTCGTCGGAAATAATCGCCGAATAATAAAGGCTCTCGACGCGCTGCACGAAGTCATCCGGCAGCGGCAGGGCACCGCGTTCGCGCACGTACCACAGCGTGGCGATCTGCGTGGATGGCTGTTTGCCCGCCAACAACGCGTAGTATGGATGCATGAGCACCAACACATTCCCGTGGATGGAAGCGATTCGCTGAACGAGCCGGTCGCCGCCGAGGCGCATCGCGCTGGTGGGGATATGGCGAGGCAGCGAGTATCTGCCGAGTGCGAACTGCATCAATATCAGGAGATAGATCAACGCATCGCGCCAGCGAACGCGGCTCGCGTAACTTGGGCGCGGCATCCCGAAGCCCTCGGGTGTAAGCAATTTCATGAGCAATGCGGGCGCCAGGCACAGGAATGCATATGCGGGCATGCGGTTGTTCAAATTGCCGCCGACCCGCATCCGGCCCATGGCGCTGACCAACAGCGCCAGCGCGATCCCCACCAACCACGCCTGTTCCCGCCAGACCTTCCAGCCGGCCTGCCGCGCACCCAGAATCGTCGCCAGGGCTGCCATCGCGCTCAAGCCCGCCATCACGCCGAAGACTTCCGTCGAAAAGAAATGAATGAGCCGACTAAGTTCGACAGGATCCGCCGAGCCGATGTGAAAGACGTGATAGAAGAACCAGCCGTCCGTAGTTAAGTTCAATATCAGCAACGTGATGATCGTCAGGCCGCTGAACGACAGGATGAACGCCCAGGCGCGGCGCCCGGTTGTGGTCAACAGGAATATCGCAATCCCGCCTGCCACAATGAAACCGGTTTGTTTCGTCAGCGCGGCCAGCGCGAGCACGAAGCCGGCTGCAACCAGCCTGCGCCGGGATTCGCCGGCGTATATCGCGATTGCCAATCCGCCCAGCGTCAGGGCCACGAAAAGCGAATCGACGCGCGCCAGCTCGTACCAGAATCCGTTCAACGCGTACCCGCCGAGGAACAAGCCCGCGCTCGCGACCGCCAGCCAGAGCCGTCCACTTTCGCGGCGGGCGATCCAGTAGATCAGTCCAGTGGTCGCCAGCGTGGCGCCAAGGGAGATCAGGCGCATCACGGGCAGAGAAGGACCGGTAAGCTTGAGCAGCGCGCCGCCCAGCCAGAAGAACAGCGGCATGTATACGTGCGGATTGAAATCGGCGTTCGGCGGAAGATAGATAGGCTGTCCCTGCGCCACGCGCAGCGATTGCATCAGCATGCTGTCCTCGATGAAATCCAGATCGTATGGGTAGAGCAGGCGCGGCACGGCCGTCATGAAATACGCGGCGGCGAAGATACAAGCAATGGCGACGACTCCCGCTTGCGGAAAGCGAATCCATTTGGCTTGCATCATGCCTCCTTGCGCTTGTTGACCGGGAAACCTAATCCAGGAATGGCTGGTAGTAGGTCGGCAGGATCTCAAATCCCCACAAATACAATGTGCTGCACGCAAGCACGATGACGACGATCAACGGTAGATGGCGCTGCAGGCGCTCCGGGAGCGCGCTGTGCCAGCCGCCGATCATAAGTAATGAGAGCGCGCCGATGGCAGGAAAAAGAAATCGGCCCTGGCTTGCGCTGGTGGTCAAGCCGTTGCGGATGACCGCCGCGAGCGTGAACAGCGCGATCAGCCAGGTCACTGTCCACGGCGAAGGGCTGCGGCGCAGGAATTTATCGAGAATGAGGTCGCGCGTCTTGATCGCGATGCCTAGGATGGCAAACGTCGTCAGCACGATGACGCTCCAGCCCGGCAGGCCCACCGCCAGCCAGCCCACCTTTCCCCAGTAGCTCCAGACGATCTGATTCAGGATGAACCAAAGATACTTCGGGGTCAGCGCGCCCGTGCGAAGCGTGAAAAGCCGCCAGAAGACCTCGCTTGCCGCGGCGCGGGTTGCATCCTGAAACAGAAAATAAGCAGCCAGCAGGATGGCGGCGATCACGAGGATCGAGGCGACCACGATCCTTTTTTGCCGAAACTCCGCGAAGCGCTGCCAGCCCGCGGTGATGATCAGTGCCAGACCGACGGGCAGAACTGTGAGTTTGGTGATCAGCGGCACGATCACAGCCAGCGCAACCGAAAACCAGCTCGAAAATCCAACCGCTGCGCCCGTCAAGGCGGTCGCCAGATAAAAAAGCAGCGCCCCGCCGAGTGCGCCGGCTGCATCGTTGCTCACGGAGGACATGATGTGCAGGTATTGCGGCGTCAGCGCGGCGAGGCCGAGGGCAGCGATCTGCAACTCCGGCTGGTCCGGGACGAGGCGTCGAAATGCCTTCCGGTTCAACCACAAGGCGGCCGCGCCGACCAGGATATTGAGCCAGCGCAGCGCGTAAACTCCGAGAAGGAAGCGATAGTTGGCGTCGCTCCAGTCGAATCGGCGCTCCGGCACCCGGAAGTTTTGCTTGTATTCCTTCGGAAGGAAATAATCCGAGTAGTGCGGGTCGATCTTGTCGAGCCCGCGGATCATGAACGACGCCAGATAATAATACGCGCGCGGCTGATTGGCTTCGTAGTTATGCGTCTCAGTCGGAAAGCGTCCCTTGCGCGCCAGATACCACGCGAGATGGAAATGCGCGGCCTCATCCGGCGCCTCCCAGATGGGCATGAGCAAACTGTAGCCGGCGGCGAAAACGAAGTACAGCCCAAAGATCAAGGCGAGCCAGCGGCGTTCGTTCACGGCTGTGATGTCCACATCTGATTCACCGTCTGCAGGATGTCCTCCTCGGATGTGCCGATCCGCAGGTGGTGCAGCTCGGCCTTCTCCAGGAGCAGGGCTATCCTGCGCAGATTTTGCTGCCATACTTCAGGCCGGCCGTAATGCAAGCTGTTGACCATGATCTCCGGCCACAGCTTATCCGCTGTCAGCGGTTGGATCTCGCTGCGAACCTGCGTGCCGCGGGTCAACAGGCAGAATTTCACCTTTCTGACAGGGATCATGTCGCGCACGGCCAGCGCCGGATCCACGCGCTCCAGCTCGACCATGTGCTTGGTCTCATCGCGCACCGGCTCGGGACGCGAGAGGCCGGCGAGTTCGGGGAAGAGGGGCAAGATGTCGCCACGCAGCTTGACGCGCCCGATCGGAAAGCCTCCCATCCAGAGTTCATCCTCGCGTTCGCCGAGATAGATCTGGCTGTCCGACAACAACTTGTAGCCGTTGGAAAGCAGTCGCAGCGAGGTGGTGGATTTTCCGGTCCCGTGCGGCGCCATCAGCAGGAGAATGCGATCGTCCTGCACCAGCGCGCTGGCGTGCAACATGCTGAAGCCGTGCCGCGTGGCCAGGTTGGTGAGAATCGTATTGAGCAGGACCAGGCAAACCTGCTCGGGCTGCCTGGCGAGCGATGAGCTAAGCACCGCGTGCGCCTCAGCGCGCGGCAGATCCACGAAGCAGTTTCCCCACGCGTCCAGGTCGATTGACAACCAATCGTCCGTGCCCGCGTAGTGGATGAGGTCGACGAGTCGCTCGGGAGGCTGACCCGGATCCCGGTCCGGATTGTGGACCGTGAGATGCACCTTCCACGGCGGGGTCGCGCGGACCGGGGCCTGGGAGTACATGCGCTCGGCAAGGCCAGCGGAATCCAGTGCCAGCGGATCATTTCCGTCGAACAGCACAGGCTGTCCAAAGATATGGATGGTCCGCTCATGGTGCGGCGCGTTCAGGCGCCGTCCCCAGAAGTCTTCCAGCCGCGCCTGGAATTTTTCGTAGAGTTCGTTAAGGTCGGGCATATCTCTCACTTCGCTTGCCGCGCCTGCAGCGCGGGGCGAAATTTGCCGAGGTACAGGATCAGACCGCCCAGCGCCAGGGACCAGCCCGTGATGCCGAACGCGAGCACCGCGCTCTGAATCGATGGCGTGGACATTGCGAGAAGCGCCCACTCAAGCACGACCGCCGCACCCAAAAAGGTCACAAAGATGGCAGGCTGCTCGGCCAGATAATAGTTGAGCCAGATCGAGCTTAATGAAATGCCGGCCATCGCGATGCCCATCCAGCCGAGCCACGCCGCGGCCGGCGCGTAGGCCGCGCCAAAGGTCGCCAGGATGAGTCGATCACCCATACCGAAATATAAGAGCGCGAGTCCGCCGCTGGTGGCCAGGATCAGCACCGCGGCATTCAGAAGCAATCGATCGGGCAGGCGGTCCTGCGCGAGAGCAGCCGCGATGCGCGGGAACATGACGGTCACTGCCGCGGCTGGCAGCAGCGCGATGACGCGCCGCAACAAGACCAGGCTGGCATACGCGCCGGCCAGGTCGCCGGGCAGCATGCGGTTCACCCACACCAGGTCCAGGCTGGTGAGCGACATGAACGCAAGATACGCAAGCAGCGCATACAGAGAGAGTTCCCAGCCGCGGCCCAGCAGCCCCGTCACCGGCTGAGTCCTGGCCCAAACCGAACGGCCGAGCGACAGGTACGCGGCCAGCACGCCGACAATCCAGCCCAGCGGGATGGCGGTCACCGCGCCCCTCAGCCTGAGTCCGCTCCCGACGAGGATCACGCCGATGACGAGTCGGCCCAACGCCGTCAGCAGGCGTGCGAGGCCGAGCGGGACGAAATTTTCGAGCCCCTGTAGCACTCCCATCGCCACGGGTCGCAATGTGCTGAGAAAGATCAAGACCGCGCTGACCTGGATGGACCAAACCGGCAGATTCAGCCACATCGAGAATCCGCGTGAGAATCCTGCGACCAGCGCTGCCAGGACCAGCCCCACCCAGAACGCGGCCTTCGCGAACGACAGAAAGATCGATGGGATCGAATCAGGTTCCCCAAGGGCGCGCGCTTCAGCCACGAAGCGGCCGACCGCCGGCTGAAAGACGCCGCTGACGGAGATATAAATGAGCAGGACGGAGTTCAACGTCTGCAGGATCGCAAACTCGGCCGGGCTCAAGGTTCGTCCCATCCAGAAATGAAAAACAAAATCGGCGACGTTGGCCAGGCCGT
>DASXQN010000439.1:0-3753 GCA_036507155.1 Anaerolineales bacterium | reverse complement strand
GCGAGCAGCAGGGCGGCGAATTCAATGGTCCAGATCCCCCAGCGCGAACCGCGGCCCAGCCGTAATGCCAGAGCGTTGAGATAAAAGATGGCCGGCGGCTTGCTCTCCCACGCGTCGCGGTAGGGCAGTTTCCCATGCACGATCTCTTCGCCGATGTAGAGGTAGAACCCGTTGTCACGGCCCGGCAGACGCGTGGCCGGATTCGCCTGGACGAGCACGCTGAGCGCCAGGAGGATGGATAACAGACCCAGCAGGATTCGCGAGGACGTTACGGCGGATGAAATTCGCTCGTCTGTCTGCATGGGGAGGACGATCCAAGAATCGCATTATAGCATGCGTGAAAAACCGGCCGTCCCGCTTGACACGGCGCTGGATCTGTGCAATAATAATGAACATATGAGCAAGTATTCATATATTGGTAAACCATGACACTGAAGAAGAAATCCTCCGACCGCCTCGCCGATCTGTTCAGCGCCTTGAGCGATTCGAGCCGGCTGCGCATTATCTCAGCTCTGCTGAAAGGGGAGATGAACGTCGGCGAGCTCGCCGAAAACGTCGAGCTGTCCCACTCGGCCGTATCGCACCAACTGCGCGGGCTCCGGCATATGCGCCTGGTGCGGGCGCGCAAGGCCGGCCGTGAGGTCTTTTACGCGCTGGACGATGACCACGTCGCCCGGCTCTTCCAGCTCGGGCTGGAGCACGTGGAGCACGGATGACGACCGCTTTTCTTCGCAACTTTTTGGCGGCGTATTTTCTGGCCTTCATTGGGCTGGCGTTCTTCTGGCGCAGTTACCGGGTGTGGCGGGCCACCGGCATTAATCCGATCAAGCTGGGCCTCAGCGATTCTGCGCACGATTACATCGGCCTGTGTTTTGCCGCGCTGCTGTTCGCAAGCGCGTCGATGGTCGCGCTCTTTGCTTTCGAACCGGCCGGATACGCGTATCTGCTGCCGGCATTCTGGCTGGCGAGTCCCGCGCTGACGTGGGCCGGGGTCACGCTGCTGACGATCGGTCTGATCTGGATCGTTGCCGCGCAGGCAGGCATGGGACCTTCCTGGCGCATCGGCGTGGACGCGGATGCGCATACTGACCTTATCCACCACGGCTTGTTCGCTGTTTCCCGCAATCCGATCTATCTCGGAATGCGCGTCGTCCTGCTGGGCCAATTGCTGGCGCTGCCCAATGCCCTTTCCTTTGCGATCCTCTTGCTCGGAGAGGTGCTCGTGCAGATCCAGGCGCGCCTTGAAGAGGAACACTTGTTGAAATTGCACGGAAGTTCCTATGAGGCCTACCGTGCCCGCACGCGCAGGTGGATTTGATGTCAGAAACACTGCACACACCTCCGCACACGCCGGAAACGCGGCAGACGTTGTCCCGGCTCGTCCTGGCCCTAGGCTTGACCCTGGCCTTTGTGGTCGTCGAGGCTGCAGCCGGATTCTTCTCGAACAGCCTGGCGCTGCTCACCGACGCCGCGCACAACCTGACGGACGTGATCGCCCTGGCCTTGAGCTGGTATGCCCTGCGGCTGACGGCACGCCCGGCCAACGCGCGCCAGACCTATGGGTATCATCGCGCCGGCATTCTGGTGGCTTTGATCAATTCCACGACGCTGGCATTGATCGCGCTGGGAATTTTTTATGAAGCCTACCGCCGCTTCATGGATCCGCCGCACGTTCAGGCCGGGGTACTGATCGTCGTCGGCGCGGCGGCTTTCGTGATCAACCTGGTCACGGCGCTGCTTCTGCGCAAAGGGAGCCAGGGCGACCTCAACCTTCGCTCGGCCTTCCTGCACTTGATGGGCGACGTGCTCTCCACCCTCGGCGCGGTTCTCGCCGGCGTGGTGATCCTGTTCACGGGCTGGAATTGGCTGGATGCGCTGGTCAGCGTCTTCATCGCGGTTTTGATCCTGTGGAACGCGGGCTTGATCCTGCGCGAGACGCTCGACATCCTGCTCGAGTCCACGCCGCGCGACGTGGACATGACGGCCATGGTGAATGAGATCCTGCAGGTGCCAGGTGTACTTGGCGTACACGACCTGCATGTGTGGAGTATCTCGCGCGGCCTGCGCACCATGTCCGCGCACCTGTTGACGGACGATCTGCCGATCAGCGCTGGCGCGGCCATCCAGGCGCATGTGAACTCGATGCTGGCAGTGCGCTACAACATCGTGCATGCCACGCTGCAGCTCGAATGCCAGGGCTGTGAACCCGATCTGCTGTACTGCGATATCCAGGAAGCGCATCCCGTCGCGGCTCGGGCGCCTTGAGCGGCGGGCGGACACTGGTCCGCCCTTTTTGTTATGAGCGGTCTGGTCGACAGTATAATGCTCCCACGGAGGAGCAAATTATGTTGGACAAGAAGATAACTTTTATCGGCCCGGGAGTGATGGCCGAGGCCATGATCGCGGGCTTGCTGCGGCAGAGGCTCGCCACGGCGGATAACCTGACCGTTTCCGGGCCGCGCCTGCCGCGCGCCGAGGAACTTCACAAGAAGCACGGCGTTCGCACGACGAGCGACAATTCCGCTGCGGCCGCGCAGGCAGACGTGGTCGTGCTCTCCGTCAAGCCGCAGCGCTTGAGCGACGTGATGAAGGGCCTCAAGGGCATCCGCCCCGACGCGCTCGTGCTTTCGATCGTGGCCGGCGCGTCTATGAAAAAGATCGGCGGCGCGCTGAAGCATAAGGCGGTCGTGCGTTCGATGCCGAACACGCCGGGCCAGATCGGCGCCGGAATTACCGTCTGGGCCGCGTCGCTCGAGACCTCCGAGGAGCAGCGCGGCATGGCCCGTCAGATCCTCGGCGCGCTGGGCGAAGAAATCTTGGTTGAGGACGAAAGCTACCTGGATATGGCCACCGCCCTGTCCGGTACTGGGCCGGCGTATGTCTTTCTGTTCGCCGAAGCCCTGATCGATGCCGGCGTGCACATGGGATTCCCACGCCGCATCGCCGAGCAATTGGTGCTGCAGACCATCAAAGGCTCGGCTTCGTTCTACGAGCAGGCCCAGAGGCATCCCGCGACACTGCGCAATCAGGTCACGTCACCGGGCGGCACCTCCGCCGAGGCGTTGTATTATTTGGAAAAGGCGGGTTTTCGCACCGCCATCTCGCGCGCGGTCTGGGCCGCGTATCAGCGCTCGCTCGAATTGGGCAAGGAGAAGCCGGGACATCTCGCCGAGCAGCAAGCCGACGAAGAAGAGAAGTGAATCCACCCGAAAGATTCGACACGCCGCGACTCATCCTGCGCAAGCCGCGGGTGGATGATGCCCCGGCGATCTTTGAAGCATACGCGCAAGATCCCGAAGTCACGCGCCATCTCACGTGGCGTCCCCACAGAGATCTGCAAGAAACCTACGCCATCATCGGCAGGATTATTGATTCGTGGACCGTAGGAGAGACCTACTCCTTCGCGATCACGTTGAAGCATGCGGAGGCACTGGTGGGGATGCTCGCCATGCATATGGAGGGCTCTGCGATCGGGCTCGGATATGTTCTGGCGCGAACCCATTGGGGCAACGGCTATATGACCGAAGCTGTTCGGGCAGTCGTTGATTGGGCGCTCAATCAACCCGATATTTTCCGTGTGTTCGCGACCTGCGGCGTGGAAAACCTTGCCTCGGCGCGCGTCATGGAAAAAGCGGGGATGGTGCGCGAAGGCCTGTTGCGCCGCCATATCGTTCATCCGAATGTCAGTGATGAACCGGTTGATAGCTTTATCTACGCGATCGTACGATAGTAGGGGCGCAGCATGCTGCGCCC
>DASXQN010000438.1:0-8019 GCA_036507155.1 Anaerolineales bacterium | reverse complement strand
AGAATAGAGAGTAGGGAGTAGGGAGTAGGGAGTAGAGAGTAGAGAGCAGAGAGATGAGAGGGGTGGTGGGCGTGGAGATCGTCTAAACGTTGGAACGTTGGAACGTTAGAACGTTCAAACGTCCCAACGTTCCAACGTTTCTGAGGAGGTGCGTATGTGGGTCTGGCCCGGGTTGGCGATTCTCCTGGCTGCGCTGAACGCGCTGGCCCTCTCGAAAGGCTGGCGGCGCGTGCAGGTCATGGCCAAGCCGGCCGTGATGCTGTGCCTGTTCGCATGGTTGTACCTGACCACGGCTCTGCACGGCGCGCCTCTTTGGTTCGGTGTAGGGATAATACTTTCGCTCGCCGGGGACATCCTGCTGTTGTGGCCGGATCGGCTGTTCATCTTCGGGCTGACCGCCTTCGCACTGGCGCACATCGCTTATCTGCTCGGCTTCAATTCACCTCCGCTGTCGGTCAACGGCTCGAGTTTCCTGCTGGCGCTCATCGTCGGATTGGGCGCGGCGCGCATCCTCCGGCGCATCCTGCAGGGACTGTCCGCTTCAGGCGCAACCGCGTTGCGCGTGCCGGTGTCGATCTATGCCGTGATCCTGACGCTCATGCTGTTGTCCGCCGTGCTGACCCTCTCGGACACCGGCTGGAATGCGATCGCCGCGCTGCTGGTCAGCGCCGGCGCCTTCTTCTTCTTCCTCTCGGATATCGTGCTGGCGTGGAATCGCTTCCTCGCACCCATTCGGGATGGAGCGTTGATCAACCTCGGCTTGTATCATGCGGGCCAGATCCTGTTGATCTCCGGGGTGATCACGCAGTATTCCCGTGTGCTTCTATTGCTTTAGCGGCCGGAAACCTTCACCCAGCGCTTCGTGCGCCACACCGATCACCATGAAGGCCTGCGGGTCGGCTTCACGCACGATCGCCTTCAGCGCGGCCACTTCCGCACGCGTGATCACACAATACACGACCGGCCGCCGCTCGCCCGTATAAGCACCGGTGGTTTCCAGTAGCGTGGCGCCACGCTGCAGCTCTTCGACCACGCGCGCGGCCACGGCTTCGGCTTGCGCGGACACGATCAGCGCGGTGCGCACCGTGCCTGCGCCCTCCAGGGTGGTCTCCGCCACCAACCCGCTGACATACAGCGTGATCATCGCGTACAGCGCCTTGTCCCAGCCGAATACGAATCCCGCCGAGAGGATCACCGCGGTATCGACGATCAGGTAACTTTGCGTCATCGGGATGGCGCGCCAGTTATTCAGGATGCGCGCCAGGATGTCCGAGCCGCCGCTCGTGCCGCGCGCCCGGTAGATCAGGCCATACCCGAACCCGCTCACGATCGCGCCGTACAGCGCGTTGAGCAGGACGTCGCCGGTCAATCCCTCGATCGGAAAGAACGACAGCCGCGGCAGCAGATCGGTGAAGAAGGCGTACGTCACGACCGCAGCCGCGGTCCGCAGACCGAAGCGCCGTCCTCCGAGGAAGCGCCAGCCCAGCGCGAACAATGGCAAATTGCCGAGCAGGACCATTAAGCCGATCGGCCAGCCCGTGAAATGATTGATCAACTGGGAGATGCCGCTTACGCCGCCCGAAGCCAGGTTCGCGGGCACCAGGAACAGGCGCAGGCTCACCGCCTCCATCAGCGCGCCGAGCAGGATGAAGCCGTAATCTCGAAGCATGGGCCAAGAGCGTTTAAGAGATTTTATGAAATCCTCCACGAAACGTTCAACGTTGAAACGTTCAAACGTTCAAACGATCTTAACTCCCGCCAGCTCCTCGATCACACCCACCACCGCGGAGTTATCGAGCTCGCCCATGTGCATATCGATCATCTGTTGATACAGCTTCGTGTTTTCCTCGGTCGAGGGGACCGGCATGCCGTATTCGCGCGCCGTATCGAGCACGATCTTCAGGTCCTTCAACTGCATGTGAGCCTTGAAGCCGGGACTTCGATTCCCATCGAACAGCCGCGGCGGCTTCACGTCGAGCGTCCAGCATTGTGCCGCGCCGCCCTTGATCGCCTCCACTACCTTGCGCGGGTCCACGCCGGCCTTCTTCGCAAATACCAGTAATTCGCCCATCGCCACCATCTGCGCGGCCACCATGATCTGGTTGGCGGCTTTGGCCACCTGCCCTGCGCCTGCCTCGCCGACATGCGTCACGCTCTTGCTCATGGCCTGCAGCACGGGCATGGCCTTCTCCAGCGCGGCCGCCTCGCCGCCGACCATGACCGTCAGCGTTGCGTTGCGCGCGCCGATGTCCCCGCCGGAGACCGGTGCGTCGAGCGCCGAGACGCCCTTCTTCGCCAGCTCGGCCGCGATCGTCCGGGCCGCGGCGGGTTTGATGGTGGAATTGTCGATGTAGATGAGACCGGCGTGCGCGCCCTCGAGGATGCCCTTCGAGCCGAGGACTACTTTTTCGACGTCCGGCGTATCTGGCAGGTTGGTGAAGATCACGTCCACCTGCGCCGCGACCTGCGCGGGAGAGTCCGCGGCACGGGCGCCTTCCGCGACCAGCTCATCGAGCGCGGCCCGCGAACGGTTGTGCACGACCAGCGGGAAGCCGGCCTTGAGGATGTTGCGCGCGATCGACTTGCCCATCAATCCCAGCCCGATATATCCAACCTTGAGCATAATGACTCCTTATGATCGTAAGTATAATGATTATACCTTTGGGCAATCCGCGAATTATCGCGAATTCACGCTAATTGGAATATTGCCACCGTGAATTCGCGACAATTGGCGAAGATTAGCGGATAGAAAAAACCCGCCTCCGAATTGGAGATGGGTTTTTTCTTTGCAATATGAGCAGCTTACTTGATCTCGTACGTCATGCTGACGGTGACCGTCAGGGTCAGCTGGCCGGGCTGGATCGGTACGACCGCATCCGCCGCGCCGCCCCCGCCGCCGCCCTTGCCGTCGAAGACCGGGTAAGGCATGTTATCGAAGAAACTGATCGACTGCAGTGCGCCGAGTTTCACACCGGCCGCGTCGGCCAATTCCTGGGCCTGCGCTTGCGCGTTCTTGACCGCCTGCGCGCGTGCCTCTTTCAAGGCGGCTTCTTTGTCGGCGATGTCGAACTGGATGCTGTTGATGTTGTTGGCGCCGGCGGCGATCACAACGTCCACCAACTCCCCAACCTTGCCCAGCTCACGCACGGTCACGTACACGGTGTTGTCCACCACGTACTTCGTGTCGAGCGGCTGGCCGTCCGGGCCATAGTTCTGCGACGTCCACAGGCTGAAGTTCGTCGTGCGGATGTCTTTCGGATCGATGCCGAAGTCCTGCAGGGCCTGGATCACGTGTTGAGCCTGCACGTTGTTAGCCTGCACAGCGGTCGAGGCGCTGGCGTCCTCGGTATGCACACCTACATAGAGGTAAGCAACGTCCGGTTGCAGGCTGACTTCGCCTACGCCATTGACGTTCACGGTGCGCAGGGGCGGCTGCGAATTGACGGTCATCGGCCCGCACGCGCCGAGAAGCGCACTCAGGACCACCACGACCGCCACAACAATGGATGTGGATTTCATGTTCAACTCCTTGATTGATGATATTTGCATGGGGACAGGACGCCGCATACTGCGAAAAGTTCCCGCGGCGGCTTGAATTTTAGCCGATTTACCTGTACAATCCACGTACAAATGTTCTAATTCATAAATGACATCGCGACGAGGGCGAAGCCCGACGTGGCAATCTCGAGATTGCTTCTCGAAGACTCGCAATGACGGACAGAAAAGAAACTCATGCCTGTAGACTACCAACAGATCCATCACAAGATCAAAGAGATCGGTGCGGGCGCGCGGCAAAGACGTCAGACGTTAGACGGTAGACGGAAAAAAGCCCGCGAGTTGCTCAACCAGTATGCGGCTGATCTGGACTCCCTGCGCCTGAAAGTGGACGCCGCCAAACTGGCCGACCCCAATCTGCGCTGCGCGCTGCCGGTCAACGAGCCGCTCGACTCGCACCACCCCGCGCCTGAGTCCGTTGCCGAAGCGACGCTCATCGCCGCAGACGGGTCGCAGGTCAACCCTGACCGTCACGCGGCGGTGCTCTATTCACTCATCAATATCGGCGCCATTGTTTGGAGAACTGGTTTAGGAAGCTCGCCGCAAGTTTTCACTTATGTCGATCTTGCATATGGAGATGAACTTTATACAGATACAGGCATGATCTCGGAGGATCTAGTTGCCCTCGGGCGTGACCTTTCTGAGAGAAAGAAAATACTTGAACTTGCACTGCGGTATCCTGAGCCAGTAATCACACTTACCGATGGGCCGATTGAACTTTGGGGGGCGGAAGGCTCCAGCCAGGAAGCATATCGCCGCAATCGAGAAATCCACCTTTCAATTCTTTCACAACTTCAATCAAGGAATGTGACAGTGGCAGGCTATGTTGATAAGCCTGCAGCAGATTTGGTGGTCCGACTGCTTGAAATCTCTCGTATTCCGGATAACGAGATGAAGGATGTGCGAAGAACACATGGTCTGCGAAATGTTACAGACCGCTGGCTTTTTGGAGAGGAAGGAAATCCGCTTCTTCAAAAAGGGGAGCGTTCTGCAATTTTTGTTATCCAATCAAGTTCGCGCAACCACTACGAAGGAGATCGGGAAATCCGCTTTTTTTATCTGAATGTGGGTAACAACAAACATCCGTGGATTGCCCGCGTGGAGATTCCCGCATGGGTCGCAGAGAATAGACTATATGTGAATACGCTTCACAGCTCACTTCTTCAACAATGCGCGATCCTGGAGCTCAAACCATACCCTTATGTTTTGGCACGCGCACACGAAATTGCTGTAGTAAAGTTTGATGACAAGAAGCAGGTTGAGCTCTTGCTTCAGCTTGAATTAGGCAATAACGGTGAGGAAATTGGCGTAGCATCACCCAAGCAAACAATAAAGGGCTTGCAGGGCAGAACACGTATGTAACGTAGGGGCGGACGGCCGTCCGTTCTTGTAGGGGCGAGGTCCTCTCGCCCTGGTCGCCCCGGGCGGACGGCCGTCCGCCCCCACACATGGAGACATCATGACCCAAATCGAAATCGGACGACTCCTGCGCGCCGGCACGACCGGTTTCATCGCCGGCTGCCGCGTCGACCAGCTCGAGGCGCCGGCCTTCGGCGCATTGGTGCGCGCGCCGCTCAGCGAAAGTTATCAGGTCTACGGCCTGATCCACGACATCCACATCGACGACGACGGGTTGGTGCGCCAGCTCGTTACGGCCGATAACGTCGCCGAGGAGGTGATGAAAGACAATCGCGAGCGGCGCATCGTTCCGGTCGAATTGTCCGTGCTCGTCGTGGGCTACGAGCAGGACGGGAAGATCCATCACCAGCTGCCGCCGCGTCCGCCGCTCAGCCTGGATGTGATCTACCTGTGCGACGCCGCGCAGTTGGTGCGCTTCACCTCCGCCGGCCGCTTCGGATATTTCCGGCACATCCTGCAAAACCAGGACATCCCCGCCGGCGAACTCCTGGCCGCGCACATCCAACAGGCGGCCGCCGCCCACGGCGCGCAAGGCTTGAAATGGACCGAGGCCGCCGCGGCGGAGTTGATCACGCTGATGCGGGATGATTATCCAAAGTTGATGTCGGTGCTTTCCGCGCTGGGGGATCTCAGCCCCGAGTGAATAAGCCGCGTCTGTTCGTCTACCTGTCGCCTGGGCTGGCCGTCGTCCTGATCGCGCTGTTCGCGCCCCAACTGGGCCTGGACCACGACTCGGCTTGGGGCAAGGGCAGGGTCTTGATCCTGGTGGTCGGGATCCTCGCGCTGCTCCTGGGCGCGGCCGCGCACTTTTACAACGCGTCCCTCCAGGAAATGACACGACGCCACTCGGAATTCGTCGAAGCGATGCGCGAGCGCGCGCTCTTCCGCGCCGCACCTGAGACCCGCGCCCGGCGGATCACGCTCGGCGTCATTGCGATTAACCTGTTGATGGCGCTGATCTACGTCTGGTTTGTCAGCGTGGGGCGCTGGACGGATTGGCCCGCTTCGAGCAATTATTACGACATGCTGGCTACCGCCCTCAGCCATGGTCACATCGCGCTCGAGACCGAAGCCGATCCCGCGCTGTTGGCGCTGCCGGATCCCTACGACGGCCAGGCCCGCGCGAACTTTCCATTCCTCTGGGATATGAGTCTTTACAATGGAAAGTACTATCTTTACTGGGGACCCGCCCCTGCGCTGATCGCAGCCGGGATCAAGTTGATCGATCCGGTTGAGATCCAGGACCACGTCATCGTGTTCACGGCCTGCCTGGGCTTGCTGGGCGCGCAAACCCTGCTGATCACGACGATCTGGAAGCGCTTCTATCTCCATTTGCCGGCCTGGACGCTCTTCGCCGGGATACTCCTAGCGGGCCTGGTCATGCCCATCACCTGGATGCTGAATCGTCCGGAGATCTATGAGGCCTCGATCGCCAGCGCACAGTTTTTTCTCGTCGCAGGCGTCTGCTTCGCGCTGCGCGCATTCGACCGGCCGTTCCCTTCGGCTTCCTTCCTTTCTCTCGCCTCGATTTTCTGGGTGCTCGCCATCGGCTCGCGCGCGGCCTTGCTGGTCGGGATCCTCTTCCTTGTGATCCTCACCTTGCTGCAGACGCTTAAGCTGCATCGAATGAATCGAGACAACAGCTTGAACCGCAGCTTGCTCGCCTTCGGCTTGCCGATGCTATTGGGTGGCCTTGCACTCGGTTGGTACAACTTCGCACGTTTTGGATCGGTGTTCGATTTTGGGATCAAGCACCAGCTCACCTGGGTCAATTTTCACCAGATCTACAACCACGTGGCGTCGATCCAGTACTTCGGGCCGAACCTGAAAAATTATCTGCTGACCCCATTCGGCCGGATGGTCAAGTTCCCGTTCCTGCGGCCGATGTTCGGCAAGGACGTCGGCATCGCCGAAAATCTCGTCCCGGGGCTTTTCCACGCTGAAAAATTGACCGGCCTGGTCTATAGTTTTCCGTTTTTCATCTTCGGGCTGATACCGATCGCGTTGCTGCTGAAGGATTGGCTGGGCAAACGGTCCACGGCTGAACCGACGCCCGACCTCTTGCGCTGGATCGTCCTCAGCCTGGCCGCCTATGTGCTCCTGGAATTTGGCGCGCTGCTGCTGTTTTTCTATTCGACCATGCGCTATATCGCGGACATCAGTCCGATGCTGACGGTCCTGGCGCTGATCGGTTTCTGGCAAGGGTACGAATTCATTGAGAAAAGGGTCGTCTGGCGGCAGTTGTATTCCACCGCCGCGCTGATCCTGATCGTGGCGTCCATCGTGATCCCGAATCTGCTGGCAGTTTCGAGCTCCAACAACCGCTTCCGCAGGCTGAATCCTGAATTATTGGAACGCATCGACGCGATGATTCGATGGGAACGGTAAGGGCGAGGTCCTGTCGCCCGGGCGAAATGCTTTAACCACGAAGGACACGACGGAACACAAAGGGGGTTCAAGAAAATGGACGCGAATAAGATGCTAGCGAAGCGCTTCAAGCCAATACCACTTGAAGTTGAAGCGATTGGAAAGAAAATCCTGGATGCTGCATACACTGTCCACACTGCGCTTGGGCCAGGATTGCTGGACTCAGTGTATGAAGCCTGTACCGCATACGAATCAAGAAGAAAGGGCCTGGAGTTGGAAACACTGGTGATAGTTCCAGTCAAATATCAAACTGTTCTGATCGAAACAGGGTTACGATTGGATTTGTGGGCAGAGAAACTGGTAATCGTTGAATTCAAGTCCGTCGAAACGATGCATCCGCTCTATGAAGCGCAACTTCTGACGTATTTGAAGATTACGGGCTGCCGCCTCGGGTATCTGATCAACTTCAACGTCAAGCATCTGAAAGACGGAATTAAGCGAATGGTGCTTTAATTGTTCTTCCTTTGTGATCCTTTGTGCCCTTTGTGGTGAGGAAACTATGGCTGAGAATCAAAACATTGGCTACATCGTCGGCGGCGGACTCAAAGAGTCCTTCCGCGTCCGCCTGACCGTCGACCCGCTGACCGTGCAGGAGGGCGCGTTCGTCGTGATCGAGAG
>DASXQN010000437.1:0-8465 GCA_036507155.1 Anaerolineales bacterium | reverse complement strand
GCGAGGAACCCCGAGCGAAGCGAGTGGGTTACGTGGCAATCTCGAAGCTGCTGTGGACTTGCATTTCCTGCATACTCGAGACTGCCACGTCGGCCTGCGGCCTCCTCGCAGTGACAGGTATGAAGCAGAGAGGTTACGTTCCCAGCCACTTGCCCGCCTCACGCGCGAGATTTGCAAGAGGACCCTGGCGGGCCGTGCACTGCGGAAGAGACTCGAGGAACAGCCGGCCGTACTGCTTCGTCAGCACGCGCCGGTCCAGCAGCGCAACCACCCCGCGGTCAGAAGCAGTGCGGATCAATCGGCCGAACCCCTGTCTGAATTTCAGGATGGATTCGGGCAGATAGTATTCATTGAACGGATCTTCGTATAGTTCGGACCGCGCGGCGATCAACGGATCGGTCGGCACGTCGAAGGGCAGCTTCGTGATCACCAGCACGGACAGCGCGTCGCCAGGCACGTCCACGCCTTCCCAGAAGGAGCGCGTGCCGAGCAGCACCGCGCGCTCGGTGGACCGAAAGGATTCCAGCAGCGCGTTCGGTGAAGCGCCCTCGCCCTGCTCGAACACGTAAATCTCCTCGCGTGCCAGCGGCCCCGTGATCGCCTGCGAGGTTTTCTTCAAGGCGGCGTAAGAGGTGAACAAGACCAACATCCGGCCGCCGGTCGCTTTGGCGAGTTGCACCAGGCCGCGCTCGAGCGTCTGTTGATAGCCGCTCGCATTCGGTTCTGGCATGTCGTTCGCGATGTAGAGTAAGGTGCTCGACTCGTAATCGAATGGGGAACCCAGCGTCAGCTCGTCCGCCTCGTCCGCTGCGAGCGTATTACGCACGTATTGGAACTCGCCGTGGGCGGTCATCGTGGCCGAGGTCAGGACGACGCAAGCTTTCTCGTGCCAGAGATATTTCTCGACCAGCGGGCCCACGCGCAGGGGAGCGGCGTTGAGCGAAAGCCTCTCGCCGCGCGGATTCACTTCGATCCAGTAGATGACCTCACTGCTGGGCTTGCTGATCAGGCCGGCGGCGGCCGCCAGCGTCTCCGTGAAGTGCCTGATGAGCGTGCTCAGGCTGCCCATGACATCCTCGAGATTTTCGTGCCCATCCGAATACAGCGAGGCCACATCCTTGTATAGCTCCTCGATGGACTTCAACAAGAGCGCCATGGTCTCGCCGGTTTGATCCCAGGCGACCTCCACGAAATCCCAGCCGGGCAGCGTGCGCGTCGCTGGGAGGATGCGTAGCTGCCAGGAATAGTTATTCCTGGGCTGGTCCTCGCGTTGCAACTTGACGAACTCGGTCAGAATGTTGAAGAACTCCTGCGACATCTGCTGCAGCCGGAACGCCTGGTCGGTGGCGCGCTTGACTCGCTGCTGAAGCAGTCCAAAGTCCGAGGGGCGGAGCGAGTCATGGGTCTCGCTCAATAGGCGGCCGAGGACGCCAGCCGTGCTTCCGCCGACTTCCTTGAGCATGCGATCGACGTCGAATTCCGTGATCCGAAAGGAAAGCGCGTTGGTCACGGCGGATTCCACGTGATGGGCCTCGTCGATGATGAGGTAGTCGTACTCCGGAAGCACCTTGCTTCCGGTCGCCACGTCCGACAGCAGAAGCGCATGGTTTACGATAAGAAGGTGAGCCGCTTGCGAGGCCTGCCGGGCGCGCTGAAACGGACACGCGCCGCCCATGCGCGCCACGCACGTCTCGGTGGTGCAGGCATCATCGTCGGCGGAAAGCCGCGACCAGACCTCGCGCTCGACTGGACCAGTCAGGTTGATCTCGTTGCGATCGCCGCTGGAATTGTTCAGCTGCCACACAAGGATCTTTGCAAGCACGCGCATTTCGTCCGCGTTGGCCGGACCATGTGTGCGCACAAAATCCAGGCGGCGCGGGCAAAGATAATTGCCGCGACCCTTCAGCACCGCTGCGCGCAGATCGATGTTCAGGGCCGCGCGCAGATCCGGAATATCCTTCTTGATCAGCTGGTCCTGCAGGTTGATGGTGTTGGTGGAGACGACCACGCGCGTGTTGTTCTGGACGGCAAAGAGGCTTGCGGGAACCAGGTACGCGAAAGACTTGCCGACTCCCGTTCCGGCTTCCACCATCAGATGGTTGCCGTTCGAAAGCGCCTTGGTGACCGCGCGCAGCATCTCGACCTGTTCGCCTCTTTGCTCATAGCTCTCGAAGTAGCGGGAGAATGGCCCGCCGTATTCGAGAATGGCCGCCACCTCCTCAGTATCCAACGGCCGCGGTGCTTCAGGCCGCTGCAAAGGCGGATAGTCCTTGTTGGATCCATCGCCGTGCAGCGGCGCCGAGCCGGCCCGGCGAACTTTGCGCGCCTGTATCCCTTCCTTCGCTTTCGCCTGCAAGACGGATTGAAACGCGCGTCCGGTTTCCCATTCAAGCGGTTCGCCCAGCTTCACGAGTTCTGCGAGCAGCTCGAGCGGCAGTTCAGCCGCCATTTCCATGAGCCTTATGTAAGCGGCCTGCGTGACGCGCGCATCGTCCAACGCGCGATGCGTCGCCGGAAGCGGTATGCCGAGCTGCTGACCCAGCGCACCGAGGTTGTAGCGGCTGGCGGATGGCAGCAAGATGGAAGCCAATTCGTACGTATCGAGGCTTTGCGGGTACGGGAAAAAGCCGGCCTTCTGGAGAAATCCGATGTCGAAGCGGACATTGTGGCCGAGCAGTGGCGAGTCTCCGACGAAAGCCTCGAGCTCGTGCGCGATGTCGCGCAAATGCGGCGCCTGCCGCACCATCGTGTCGTCGATGCCGGTCAGGCCGGTGATGAATTCGGGGATATGGCGGTTGGGATTGAGAAGCGTCGAGAACTCGTCTTCGATGCGGCGTCCGTTAAATCGGACCGCGCCGATCTCAATGATCGCGTCCCGTTCGTCGTCCAGGCCGGTCGTTTCGATATCGATCGCAATAATGGAGGTCATGGAAGCGAGGCGGAGGAGGTGGTTTGGGATCTCAGAGCGGCTTATTAGAACAAGTGTACCATAAAAGATTTGGCAGGTTAGTTATGCTGTTTTGCAGTTGGGGTTGGCTGCAGCGGCGGCGTAGCTGGCCGTGTCATTGTTGGCGATCGCTAGCCGCAGGTCGCCGTACAGCCTGAGCCGCAGGCAAACCGCCGCCACGACCAGTCCGATCACCACGATCGTCCCCCAATGTTTTCGGAAGAACTGCATCCCGCTTGGCCCCTATGCCGGTTCTGCGAATTCCGTTTTCAGGCGTTCCAGGGTCAGCGCGCCCAGCGGTCGCTCCTTGGCCCTCTGGCGGATGAAATCTTTCAATTGTTTCAACTTGAGCGCCGGCAGCGGTGCGCCGCCGGCGCTGACCTCGGCCGCCGCGTTGGTGAATATCAGCGCCGCGCGGATATCGGGTATTTCGCCATCGTCCATGTGTTTCGCCAGGAATTTTTTCACCTCGCGGATCTCGCCCTCGGCCTCCACGTCCGGCCTGCCGATCGATTCCTGTCCGAAGATGCGCATATATCCCTGGAAAAAGCCCCCGCCGCTTAAACGCCAGCGATTGTTCTTATACGCGACCGAGCCGCCCTGGTGGTATGGAAGCAGGACCCATACGCCCGCCGGGCCCACGAGCAAATGCGGGCTGGGCGTCGTGTAATGATACAGGTTGAAATCGCCGGGGAGTCCTTTTAGTCCGGCATCCAGCTGCTCGTCCGGGCGAGGCGAGCGGCCGTATCGGTTGCCGAGATACATCCCTACCTGCGTCAGCGTAAAGCCGATCAATAGCGACACGATCGAGTAGGCGAAAAGTTCCGGCTTCTGAATCGAAATGTACATACCGAGACCCAGGACTGCGATGGCGGCCATGCTGATCCACTTGCCGAATTTTCCGTTGCGTTCGATGAGCCTTGTGTTCTTGATGATTTTCATGCTCAAGCCCTTTGCACACTATGTTCGATCGCGGCCTTCAGCGCATCGAGGACCCCCGCCTCGGCAGCGTTTTTGGCGACCCGGACCGCATTCTTGATCGCGAACGCATTCGACCGGCCGTGGCCGATGAAGACCAGGCCGTTCACCCCGAGCAGCGGCGCAGCGCCCTCTTCCGCGGGATCGAGCAGCCGGCGGATCGCGCCCAACGCGGGCCGCACCAGAAGTCCGCCGAGCTTCGTAACCAGATTGCCGTTCCTGATCGTCTCACGGATCTTGTCGACGATCAACTTGGCGACGGCCTCGGAGGTCTTTAGCATCACGTTGCCGGTGAAGCCATCGGTGACGGCCACGTCGACGCTGCCGCCGATCACTTCCTTGCCCTCGACATTCCCAAAATAATTCAACCCGGAAGCTTTGATAAGAGGTGTGGCAGCCTTCACCAACTCGTTGCCTTTGCCTTCCTCTTCAGCGTTCGACACCAAACCCACCCTTGGACGCTTCACGCCGCGAACTTTCTCCGCAAAGATGCTGCCCATGATCGCAAATTGAAGCAGGTTCTCCGGCTTGCAGTCGGGATTCGCGCCGATGTCGATCACAACACACGTACCGGTAGCCGTCGGAAAGACCGGCGCCAATCCCGGCCGATCGACGCCGCGCAGCCTGCCCAGCCGGAACAGCGCCGTCACCATGGCTGCACCGGTATTCCCTGCGGTCACGAAGGCGTCCGCTTCGCCGTTCTTTACAAGGTCGATGCCGACCGCCATGGAATTCTTGGCGTCCTTGTGCCGGGCCTTCAAAGTCAGGTCTTCCCCTTTCGCTTCCATCGTCAGGATCTCAGGAGCATGCACGACCCGGATCCTCAGATTCCGTGTATTCATTGAGGCCAGGATCGGCTTGATCTTGGCCTCGTCACCGACGAGTAGGATCTCGACGCCGTATTCACGGGCCGCGTCCACCGCGCCTTCCACATCCGGCCCTGGATAATTGTCGCTCCCCATGGCGTCCACTACAATGCGAGTCATGTATTGCTCCTTCTAAAATGCGCGCTCTACTGCAGGGCCTGAGACAGGATCGAACAATCCGAGCGAATGAGCACCCCGGCTTCCAGTTTTTGGTGGCTGAAACTCACCACCCAGGCGTTCCAAAAATCGTCCGGCAGGTCGCGATACAAAACGGACAAAACGCGCGGCCGGCCGTCTCCCAGCGGCTGCGCGTACCAGGCCGAGGTCAGGACACCTGGCCACGCGCCGCTCTTCGACGCCAGCGCCTCGAAGACTTTCCCGTTCTCGGGATTCAGCCGTATCGGCCATTCCAAATGGCGGCGCATGACTTCCTGCGCCGCGGCCGGCACGTTATCATTGTAGCCGTAGGCAGCCAGCATGATCTGCGTCAGATCCCGTGCGCTGCCCGCCATACCATATTTCGTGACGACCGCGCGCTGCACCTCGAGTGGCGCAAAGTTCGACAGGCTGCGTAGGAAGTCGATCTCCGCCGCGCGCCAGTCCGCATCCGTCACAAACAATTTCTCAAGGCGCTGCTGCTCCGCGCGCGCTTCCTGCAGGGTAATGTCTTCATCGGCATACAGGCCGGTCTCGTGGTTTGTCATAAAGAGATACAAACCCAGGTACGAGAAGGGCAGATCCGTGTGCTCAACCCCCAGCCTGCGGTATAGATCGGCAAAGTCGATACCCTGCAGCCGTGCGCCCATGTAATCTGCGGCCGCATTGGAGCTGTAGATGATCATCCCGTCCGCGACCTCGCTGAGGGTGAGCGATTCGCGCCCTTCTCCCAGCGATCCCAGAAATTGCGGATGCGCCTCACCGTCGGTACCGGGCAGGTAGTAGCGATCCAACTCCGCTAACGGGATCTCTTCCTGGGGGTCCATCCGGCCGGCCGCGACCTCTTGCGCGTACGCTGCCAGCAGCACCAGCTTGAAGGTCGAAGCCAGCGGATAGGCCTCATCGGCATTGTGATACAGTCCCGCGTCCGGTTCCGCGGGATCCAGGCACGCGATCGCCACGTCATTCCGGTGGCCGCGGATGTAATTGAGGACGGCGCCATCCGAAGAGTAACGGAAGTATGAGATGCCGACGAACAGCACTGCGAACAGGAACAAGCCGATGATCAGCGCAAGGATGACAGGCAGCGGTTTCAGACGCATTTTCTCTCAGGGCTTGAAAGCAGACTGCTTGACAGGCAACGTAGCGCGATTATAATACGCCTGCTCGCGCTGGTGCTGGAATTGGCAGACAGGCATGGTTGAGGGCCATGTGCCGCAAGGCGTGGAGGTTCAAGTCCTCTCCAGCGCACAACATACAATCTCTCTGAAGCAAAATGCCCCGCATTCGCGGGGCTTTTGTTAAGGATTCCAGGCCTCCAGAGCCAGCTCCGGTAGAGGCGGCCCCGCATCCAGCTGGGCGCACAGTTCGCTGATAAACGCAAACTGATAGCCTCGCTCTTTCAGGGCAATGATCATTTTCTCGAAATAGTCGAACGCGCTGCGCGCATTGCGCGTCAGCGCCAGCTTCTCCATGCCCGCGAGACCTCCGGCCACAAGATCTGTATAAAAATCGTACGGATGCGAGAGCGCCAGTACTGCGTCCGGCAGCCCAAACACCTTCAGGAGCGTTGAGTAGATGCTCCAGCCGAATAACTTGGCATAACTCAAGCCAAATATGACGCGCACGGTCGAGATGGCCGTGAAAGGCAATTCGATCAAGGAGTCGCCGTCATGTCGCACTCTGAAAGGAACGTTCGGTCTGCGCAGGTTGAAGTAACCGAACTCACCTGGCCGAACGGAGGGATACAAACTAGCGTCGAACTGGTAACCTCGCTTGATCAGGTGTTCCAGGCCCCGCGCCGTGATGCGGCCGATCGGCGCGCGGTAGCCGCGCGGTGGCGAGCCGGTGAACTCCTCGAAGGCGCGGTGGGCTGCGTCGATCTCGGCCGGACTGCACGCGTCGTACGGGTCGTGATGGTGAGAGTGCGAAGCCCACTCGAGCGGAATCCGCTTGCCGAGAACGCGGAGCTGATCGCCGTATTCCACGAACAGCGACGTCACGGTGAACATTGTCACTTTTGCGCCATGCCGGTTGATGATGGAGATGTATTGTTCGAAGAATTCGGGATTGTCCAGCAGCCGGATGCGTTTCCCGGGGTCGCCATGATCCGGCTCCATATCCAGCGTGATGCAGGCCAGTTTGCTCATGCCATCACGCTGGCAGGTTCGTCACGTAATAAAAGCCGTCGCGCTCCACGACGCGCAGGTCGTTCAGTCCGAAGGGCGTCGCGATTTGGGCGAACTGCTCCAGCGAGTAGAGATACACGCCCGGCAAACGGTTGACACGGATATACACCTGGCGCAATTGCCACGTTGGAAATTCATTTTTGCGGCGCAAGTCGGGGAAATCAAAGATCACATATCGTGTGTTCAGGTTCTTGAGGAACGCTGCCATCGCGGCCGCGTCGAAGTATTCGATGACACCGAGGGCGGTGACGATGTCCACTGAGGGCAGTGACGTGACCGGGCTCACCAGATCCGCAACCCGGAACTCCAGCCGTCCGGCCAGCCCTCGCGCGTCGCGTTGCATTTCGGCGAGTTCGACCGCTTGCTGCGAGATGTCGACGCCGATGACCCTGGCCGCGCCGGCCTCCAGCATTTGAAAGGAGAATCGACCGGAGCCGCAACCAACGTCCAGAACGGACTGGCCCGGCAGGTGCGGGCTCAGCAGTTCCAGCGCGGCGCGCATGCGCACATACATCGCGTCGCCGCGAAAAAAAGTCGAAAGGCCGTCCCACCAACCGGCCTTTAGCTGCGTATCTTCGTAATAAGCACTGGCTTCCCAACTCAGCAGATGTTCCTGCCAGTATTTTGCGCTTTCGGATTTCTTCTCTTCTGACATGCCGCCTTCTCGGTGAATGGAGGATCGCAGGCCGGGATTATACTCCATCGTTTCCCGTCGTTTTTCGCAAGCAGGTTACAAAAAATCACCCCGCCTTTCGAGACGAGGTACATACAGGCTGCCGGTGTTCGCTACGGGGCGCCGGTCCGATAGCGATCGATGAGCGCCCGGGTACGTTCGTCTTTCGGTGAACCGAACAGCTCTTCCGGCTTGGCTTGCTCGATCAAGCTGCCTTCATGCAGGACGATGACGCGGTCCGCCACTTCGCGCGCGAATCCCATCTCGTGGGTCACGACCAGCATGGTCATGCCTCCGGCGGCAACTTTCTTCATCACGTTCAGCACCTCACCGATCAACTCGGGATCCAGCGCCGAGGTCGGCTCATCGAAGAGCATGACCCGCGGTTCCATCGTCAGTGCCCGCGCGATCGCCACGCGCTGTTTTTGGCCCCCGGACAGGCGCGCCGGATACTCGTCCTTCTTGAAGAGCATGCCGACATTATCGAGATTTAGCTCGGCTAATTCAACCGCTTTGTCGCGGTCCATCTGCTTGACCGTCACCGGGGCCTCGATCACGTTTTCCAGTACCGACATGTGCGGAAACAGATTGAATTCCTGGAACACCATACCCGTCTTGAGCCTGATCTCGTGGACGAGCGCGTGATGCTGCTTGTC
>DASXQN010000436.1:0-3306 GCA_036507155.1 Anaerolineales bacterium | reverse complement strand
CGAGAGCGTCACGCAGAAGATCATCGACAACCAGGGCTCCACTGCAAAGACGATCTCGGACGTCCAGACGGGGCTGCGCACCGGCGACGTCAACCGTATCAAAGGGCATGCCGGCGAGCTGCAGAAGGTGACGCGCTCCATCACCGCCATCCTGCCTAAATAGGGCGATCGCGCTCATTGACACATGCCCCGCCGGCATGTATAATCTCGACCGCTTCTGCCCTGGCAGTAAGATTGGCCGGGGCAGCCGCATCAAAAAACCCCAGCTTCCCCATGCTCCGGCGTTGGATTGAAAGCAAACCCGCGGGACCCACGGCGAAGTGAATGACTGGAGCATGAAATGAGATTTGCGATCATTGAAAGCGGCGGCAAGCAATACCGCGCCGTCGAAGGCGTGGCCCTCGAGGTCGACCGGCTGGCTGTCGAAGAAGGCAAGAAAATCGACATCGAGCGCATCCTGTTAATGGCGGACGGCGACGATGTGATGGTGGGGGCGCCGATGGTGTCGGGCATCCAGGTCAAAGCCACGGTGCTCGGGCACATAAAAGGTCCAAAGGTCATCTCCTTCAAGTATCGACCGAAGAAGCGCATCCGCGTCAAAGGCGGGCATCGCCATCAATACACCCGCCTGATGGTGGATTTCATCGGCAAGCCCGGTGAAGAGCGCAAGCCCGAGAAGCCGGCAGCCAAGAAAGAGCCGGCGGAGGCGAAACGGGCCCCGGTGCGGAAAGAGGCCGAGAAGCCCGTCACCAAGAAGAGCGCGGCCGCCAAGGCGCCCGCCAAAAAATCAAGCGCCGCGGCGAAGAAGCCGGCGACCAAGAAAACCACAAAGAAGTAATCGAGGCAGACATGGCACATAAAACAGGCGGCGGCTCGAGCCGCAACGGACGCGATAGCAATGCCCAGCGCTTGGGAGTCAAGCGCTACGCCGGACAGATGGTGCTCTCCGGAAACATCCTTGTACGTCAACGCGGCACGCGCATCAAGCCCGGGCTTAACGTGCTTGCCGGAAAGGACGATACGCTGTTCGCGGTTGCGGACGGCGTGGTCGTGTTTGATGTCGTGCGCGGGCGGAAGCGCGTGAACGTCGTCCCGGTGGAGGCGTAAATGAAACCCGAGATCCATCCTACGTATTATCCCGAGGCGCACGTTACCTGCGCGTCGTGCGGCACTGTTTGGGTGACCGGCTCGACCCGCAAGGAAGTACGCGTCGACACGTGTTCAAAGTGCCACCCGTTCTTCACCGGCGAGGCCTCCCGCTTGCTGGATATCGAGGGCCAGGTGGACCGCTTCTACAAGAAACTGCAGGCTCGCCAGACGCATGTCGAGGCGAAGCAGGCGCGCGAGACGTCGAAGAAATCGCCCGAGCGTGTCGTTGGCGACCTGGAGTTGAGCACGCGTGCCACCGAGGCGCTCAAGAAGGGCGGCATCGATACCGTCGGACAGCTCCTGGAAAAACTTGCCCAGGGTGATGAGGCGGTCCTGGCCGTCGCCGGCTTCGGCCGGTCATCCCTTACGGCGGCCAAGAAGAAGCTGCGCGCGCTCGGCTACGATGTCCCGGAAGCCGCCGCAACCTAAGTCTTGCAGCGAGGGCTTTCTCAGGTAAACTTACAGGCATGGCGCCTTGGCGCCATGCCTGTTTGCTACTGCAAACAAACCACCTTCAAGGTTTTCATGAAGCATACCAACGGCTCGATCGAAGTGATCTGCGGTTCGATGTTCAGCGGCAAAACGGACGAGCTGATCCGCCGTCTCGTGCGGGCCACGATCGCGCGGCAGAAGGTGCAGGTTTTCAAGCCGGCCATCGATAATCGCTACGCCGTCGAAAAAGTGACCTCGCACGCGGGATCGAACTTCGACGCGCAGCCGGTACAGTCTGCTGCCGAAATGCGCGCGTCGGTCGACGCAGACACGACGGTGGTGGGCGTGGACGAGGCGCAGTTCTTCGATGCCGAGATCGTGCAGGTGGTGCAGGAACTGGCAGCCAGGGGCGTGCGCGTGCTGGCCGCCGGCCTCGATCTGGATTTCCGCGGCGAGCCGTTTGGGCCGATGCCGTTGCTGCTGGCGCAAGCTGAAAGTGTCGACAAGCTTCACGCGATTTGCATGGTCTGCGGCGAGGAGGCCTCGCGCACGCAACGATTGGTGAACGGCAATCCCGCGCGCTATGATGACCCGGTGGTGATCGTGGGCGCGTCCGAGATGTACGAGGCCCGCTGTCGCAAGCATCATGAGGTGCCGCGTTAGCGGCCCGGACTCAGAGGGACGGCATGCAATATTACCGGGAAGTCCTCGCGGAGGTGCTAATTGATGAGGAGACGCTGCGCAAGCGCGTCGCCGAACTCGGCGCGGAGTTAAGCGCAGACTATCCGGATGGCAACCTGCTGCTGATCTGCATCCTGCGCGGCGGGGTACACTTCCTGGTGGATCTCAGCCGCCACATCAGCGTGCCTCATATGATGGATTTCATGGCCGTCTCGTCTTACGGCGCGGGCGCCCGCGAATCGCAGGGCTTCGCGCGCGTCACGCTCGATCTAACGATGGATATTCGCGGTAAAGATGTGGTGCTGGTGGAGGACATCGTGGATAGCGGCCGCACGATCGCGGCCGTTCTGCAGATGCTCTCGACGAGACAGCCGGCAAGCCTCAAAGTATGCGCGTTGCTGGATAAAGCTGCGCGCCGCGAGGCGGATGTGCCGATCCACTACCGAGGTTTTACAATCCCGAACAAATTCGTCTTCGGGTATGGCCTGGATCTGGACGAGTATTATCGCAACCTGCCGTTCGTTGGCGTGGTAGACCTGGAGAAATACAAGCCGCGCGCCTGACAAAGTTGTGGGGGGATTTGGAGTAAGCGCATGCCAGAGGATTGGACTGAGCTCGAACGGATTGAAAAGGCCTCCTACGCCGGACGCTGGGTGGCCCGGCTCCAGGGCCGGATCATCGCCCAGGGCGGCACTCCTGATCTGGCCCGCCGCGCGGCGGGAGCTAGCAGACATAAGGAAAAACCGGAAATCGTATTCATGCCCACTCTAGTAAAGTTCCCGCCCGTGCTGGAAAAAGTGAAACACGCCCTCGACGAGCAACAGCCCATCCACCTGGTGGGCGGCGCGGTGCGCGACGCGTTGCTCGGCCGCGAGTCCCATGATTTCGATTTCGCAATCCCCGCGGACGGCGTGCAAACGGCGCGCCGCGTGGCGCGGGCGCTTGACGGAGATTTCATGGTGCTCGACGAGCAGCGTGATACGGGCAGGGCGATCGTGACCGACGCGGCCGGCCAGCGCGTCTTCCTGGACTTCGCGGTGTATC
>DASXQN010000435.1:0-6166 GCA_036507155.1 Anaerolineales bacterium | reverse complement strand
CATCGTCCTCTTGCCCGCTATCCTGCTTGGATTGACGACAAGCATCCGCATCCTGGGACCCCTGGCCGGCGCCTTGGTGGTCCTATACTTTCTGAGCCTGCGAAAATCGGCCGCGTTCAAATGGCTGGCAGTCTACGCTCTCATCGCCATCGTCAGCATGATCATTACGTGGCCGCTGCTCTGGGAAGGGCCCGTGACGAAGCTGATCGAAACGGCCAGATTCATGACAAACAATCCCACCGCATTGCGCGTGCTGTTTTACGGAAAGCTTTACCGCGCAAACAGCCTGCCGCTCCGTTATCTGCCGGTCATGTTTCTCTACACGCTGAGCGAGCCGCTCTGGCCGCTGGCGATCCTCGGCGCCATCGCCGCGGCCGCCCGTACGAGGCTGAAAGACATCGAGTGGCGAAGCCTGGCCGTGACCTTGCTGTGGTTCGCAATTCCTTTCGCGTATGTTCTCTGGAAACGCCCGCCCATGTACGACGGATTTCGGCATTTCATGTTCATTCTGCCGCCAATATTCGTGCTGGCCGGCCTGGCAATCGAGGCGTTCTTCAGGCGGATCGCGAACCCCGCGGTGCGAATCGCGCTGATCGCGCTGCTGCTTTTCCCCGGCATCATCGCAGCGGTGCGACTCCACCCGTATGAATACACTTATTACAACCTGTTTGCCGGCGGGACCAATCACGCCGCGTTCAATTTTGAGACCGATTACTGGCTTACTTGTTACAAGGAAGCCGTGGAAACGCTGCACCCCGCGCCCTGGGACGGTCACACGCTGTTCGTCAAGCGCGAGGGATATATTGCTGCCTACTACGCCGAAGACGGCATTCGAATCGTGGACACTTCGCTCAGTCATGAAAAGCCGAGGCGCGGCGATTATGTTCTCGACAACTCGCGGGCCAATCCGTCCCTGCAACGATATCGAACGCAGGACGAGTTCATTCGCGTGATCCGCGACCACGCCGTCTTTTGCGTTATCGAAAAACACACCACGAAATGAGAATTTCGCCGTCGCTTCCGCATAGGGATACGCCAGCGCAACAAGCCCATTCGAACGCGGCGGGACTGAGCGGATGAGCCTGCGCGTGATCTCCGGGATCGCGAAAGGAAGAAGGTTGCAGACGGTGCCGGGCGACCTCACGCGGCCGATTACCGATCGCGTCAAAGTGGCGCTGTTCGATATCCTGGGTCCGGACGTGCTCGATTCAAACTGGTGGGATCTTTTCGGCGGGACTGGCGCCGTGGGGATCGAGGCGCTGAGCCGCGGCGCGGCCTGGGTCCGCTTCAGCGAGCGCGAACGCGCCGCCGTCGAAACCATTCAGGCAAATCTAGCCCTTTGCGGTTTCACAAAGCGAGCAGAGATCCGCCGCGGTGACGCATTCGCCTTTCTCCGCAGACCGCCTGATCGCCGATTCGACTATGTTTATATCGCCCCACCGCAATATCACGAGCTGTGGTCGCAGGCGCTGCTCGCCCTCGACGCAAATCCCGCCTGGCTAAGCGACGAATCCTGGGTGATCGCCCAGATCCATCCGCACGAGAATCGACTGTTGGAATTTGCGCATCTGCAGCAGATCGATGAACGGAAGTATGGAAGCACGCTGCTGCTTATCTATGAAACCAAAGCCACGGATCAGTAAATACCGTGCGGATGCGATCGGCCGCCGGGCTATTTCCAGGGCGCGGTAATCAAGGCGTTGCTATCTTCCGCCGCGCGGCCGAGGTAAGTCAGGTGCCAGGCCTCGGCGATCGTTTTTAGGAGTGAATAGTGGGTGTACGGCGTTTCGTCCTGGAACCCGTTGCGAACCTGCGGCGAGACCAACAGTGTTGCAACACGCCCGCCGGCTTCCTCAGGCAAGCCGCAGCACGAGTGCGATCCCTGGCCCTCATCCCAAGTGACGATTACCAGGTACGGCTCGCCGGTTGAATCCAGATAAGGGCTCAATTTGTCCATCAGTGAATCCAGCCAGGCATCGGCCTGAGCCACGGGGCAATCATGCGCGCTGTTGCACAGGTTCGGCGTGATGAACACAAAATTCGGCAAGTCATGCGCGGCAAGATCCGAGTCCAATTGAGCCAGCGGCACGACGCTTCGTTCGCAGCGCTCGCGGTTCAGCCGGATCGAGTCGAAGTAGATGAACGGGTTATGCTTCTGGGCGTAAAGGACGGTGGAGCCTAAGAAGCAAGGCTCCGGCATGCTCTCTTGATAGGTCTTCCATGTGCGTCCGCTGGCCTCCACCAGGTCGGCAATGCTCGCGGCAGGGATGAAACAGTCCTCGCAGTTGGATGTGACACCCTGCACGTCGCCACTGACCAGGGCAATGTAGTTGGGCAAGCTCGGATGCGCGACCGCATAATGTTGATTTAGCAGCGTGTAGGCCGTAGCCAAAATGTTGAAGTAAGGCATCGATGGATTGCCGATCACCGTGTCGTATTCCTTGTTCTCGAAGATTACCGTGACGATGTGGATGAACTCCGGGACGAGCGCCGGAGGAACCGGCGAGGGCGACGGCGATGCAGTCGGCGCAGGCGCCAGGGTTGAGGGGGGCGCGAGGGACGGCACCGCTGTCGGCATTGCGTTGGGAGTGCGCGAAGCTGAGGTCTGCATCAGGCACGCGGTCATCGCCAGGCTCAGGAAGATCGCGGCGGTTTCAATGGGCTTTGTCATGCGACGCTCGTTGATTTTCTTGTGGAACGGGGGGTTTTCTTTTATCACGGATTTTGGATTCCTGCAATTCAAGGTAACTCTGCACGGGATACGATCCGCCGGAGCCGGCTCGCATGCGTCCGAAGCCGGACGAGGACTGCTCATGTTAGAATGACACAAATTTTGAGGCCGGCATGACATCCAATCGAGCCCCCAGCAAGATCATCCCCCGCGCGTTTCCCGGGATCAAGCCTGAGGAAGTGCAGGAACTAATCGAGAGCAGCCGCGTCCGGACGGTTCCAGCCGGCACGGTGCTATGCCACGAGGACGCGGTCGAGCATACGTTCTACATGCTCCTCGACGGCGACGTCGAGGTAACGAAGGACATCAACAGCACGGAAGCGCGGCTGCTTAAGATCCTGACGGCAGGCGACTTCTTCGGCGAGATGGCGCTGATCCACAATGCGCCGCGTGCTGCGACCGTTACCACCACGACCACCGCGGTGCTGCTCGAACTTGACAAGGATGCCTTCGACCGCATTCTCCAGCACAGCCCAAGCGTGGCCATCGCCATGGTGCGCGAGATCAGCAGCCGTCTCAGGCAAAACGACCAGATGGCGATCGAGGACCTGCGAATGCGTGCCGAGGAGTTGGCGGCAGCATACCAGAAACTCGCCGAGCAGGAGCTCACACGCCGCGAATTCCTGACCAGCGTTGCGCACGAATTGCGTAGCCCGTTGATGGCGGCCAGCGGTTACCTGCAGATCCTCCAAAAAGGATTGCTTTCCGGCAACCAATTGCAAGCTGCCATTGACACTACCGCCCGGAACATCGCGCGGATCGTGTCGTTGGTGAATGACATTCTCTTCCTGCAGGAAATTGAGTTGGTCTTGCCAGAGTTTCAGCCAGTCAATATGACCGCCATCGCTGAGAACGTCGTGCGAGCCTATGGCAGTAGGGCCGTTGCGGCGAAAGTCAAGCTCGGCCTCGCGACCGGAGCGGGCAACCTGCCTCTGGTTACCGGCGATTCTAAATCGCTCGAACGAGCGCTGACGGCGCTGGTCGACAACGCCATCAAGTTTAGCCCGGAGGGCGGCGAGGTCGACGTCAGCCTGAAGGGTGATCAGCACCGGTTAACGATCACCGTCCAGGATCACGGCATCGGCATCGATCCGGAGATCCTGCCAAGAATTTTCGATCGCTTCTATCACGTCGAGAAAAGCGACGAGCACCTCTTCGGCGGCCTGGGCCTCGGCCTGGCGATCACTCGCCAGGTAATCCAACAACACTCTGGCAGCCTTGAAGTAGAGAGCACTCCCGGCAAAGGCAGCACCTTCACGATCTTCCTGGAGGCTGCTGACGCAAAAAAGTGACCCCGTGAGAGGTTTCCCTCTCCAATGCATGGTGACGATTGTACTGTTGACGCCGTCCGCGGCGTGCACCGCATCGCCGGCCGCGGCAGCTGCGGACAGCTTTTCAAACGTTGAGGCGACCGCGGAACTTACGCCGCGGGAGGCCTGTGTGCAAACATCTTATTACCCGTTGTGTAAGGCGCCACATGGAGTAATTCCAGCACCGGCGCGAACGGCCAACCCTACAGGTTTGCCGACTCCCTCCGCTCTTCTTATTTTGCAAAAATGACGGAAAGACCGGTGTGCTCGTCATACGACGAGCGCGCCGAGAAAGGTTCGTCGCCGCGCCGCATCTTGTGGATCTCGTCCACCAACGCCGGCAAATCTTCGACGTGCGGTAGCCCCGCTAGCTGCTCATACGCCACCCAATGGACCTCCCCCTCCCTTGACGACACGATCTGGCCGCCAGTGTAGTCGCCGAGGAAGATGAAGAGGCACACGCCGATGGGTCCGCTATCCACTACGAGCGTTCCACCCAGCCACAAATCCGCTTCAAGCCCGGCCTCCTCGAACAATTCACGGGCCGCCGCCGAGCGCACGTCCTCGCCGCTGCGTACGTGGCCGCCGAGGCAATTGTAGAGATTCGGCCACAGCCGCTTGTCCGAGGCGCCCTTGAGCAGCAGGTACTCGCCGTCGCGGCGCAGAAAGATAGCCGTCCGCGGGACGACTGAATAGTTTTGCGGCGTTACGCCTTGATCGCTTTTAGGCATGAGGCGAAGTCCACGAAGAGTGCGGCGGAGCTGGCGCGAGGAAGTAACAAAAAAGAAGCGCCGCCCGCAAGACCGCACTTCTTTATTTCTGGCGGACTAGGCGACCGTGATGCTTTTGTCCAGGTATATGGATTGAATGGTGTTCAGCAGCTTCACGCCTTCCGCCATCGGACGCTGGAAGGCTTTGCGCCCTGAAATGAGGCCCTGCCCGCCGGCGCGCTTGTTGATCACCGCAGTCATGGCGGCCTCGGCAAAATCATTTTCACCGGAGGCGCCGCCGCTGTTGATCAGCCCAATGCGCCCCATGTAGCAGTTCGCCACCTGATAGCGACACAGATCGATGGGGTGATCGCTGGCCAGCTCGCTGTACATGCGCTTGTCATACTTGCCATAAGAACCACCGTTCGCATTCAGCGCCAGGTAGCCGCCGTTGTTTTCGGCAAGTTTCTGCTTGATGATGTCCGCCTCGATCGTCACGCCGAGGTGATTCGCCTGGCCGGTCAGATCTGCGGACACATGATAATCTTTGTCGCTCTTAAACGCCTTGTTGCGCGTGTAGCACCATAAGACGGTGGCCATACCGAGCTCATGCGCAAGCGCGAAGGCTTGCGCGATCTCGACAATCTCACGATGCGAATCGTCCGACCCGAAATAGATCGTCGCACCGATCGCGGCCGCACCCATGTCGTAGGCCTGCTCAACCGTGCCGAACACGATCTGTTCGTGGCTGTTCGGGTAAGTCAGCAACTCGTTGTGATTGATCTTTACCAGGAATGGAATTTTGTGCGCATACTTGCGCGCCACCAGACCCAGTACGCCGAAGGTGGACGCGACCGCATTGCAGCCGCCTTCGATCGCAAGTTTGACAATATTTTCCGGATCAAAGTAATCAGGATTTTTCGCGAAGCTCGCGCCGGCCGAGTGTTCGATGCCCTGGTCCACCGGCAGGATGGAAAGGTAGCCCGTGCCGCCGAGCCGGCCGTGGTTGTACATCCACGACAGATTGCCCAGTGTGCGATTATTCCGATCCGTCTGCATGAAAATGCGATCGACAAAGTCAGGCCCAGGCAGGTGCAGGCGCTCCTTGGAGATCTTCGGCGAATTGAAGCCGAGCAGTGATTCCGCCCGATCCCCCAAAAGTGATTGAATTTCTGTAGCCGTTGCGGTTGCCATTCTATTTCTCCTTGTCCTGCGTTTCGCTCCTGCCGGGGGCAAGAGAAGATTTTTCCTGATTATACTGCCTGTCTGATTATTTCCCAGCCATTTGCCGTCGCGATTTCAGGTGGCTTGCTTAGCGCGGAAGCAACGACACAAATTCTGCTGCCGGAATCTTGAAATGGTTGATATCGTTGGAGGTGGAAGTACAGAGTGCTGCGCCGAGATCCGGAGATAGC
>DASXQN010000434.1:0-1878 GCA_036507155.1 Anaerolineales bacterium | reverse complement strand
ATCCACTACGCCGGCGGCCGGCCCGTTCTGGTGGAAACCCGCGAGGAGGAAAACTTCGCCCTTACCGCCGAAAGGGTGGAGCGGGCGATGACGCCTCGGACGAAGCTGGTGATCACCAACTCCCCCAACAACCCCAGCGGCGCCGTGATCCCCGCGCGGGACATGGAGCGCATTTTGGAGGCGACGGCAAGCCAGGGCGCCTGGCTGCTCTCCGATGAGTGCTACTGCCATTTCGTTTACGAAGATTCTCCCTTCTCGATCGGCGCGCTTCCGGGAGCCAAGGACTACCTGATCGTCGTCGGCTCCCTCTCGAAGACCTACGCCATGACGGGCTGGAGGCTGGGGTACGCGCTGGCGCCGGCGCCGCTCATCGCGGCCATGATGAAGCTCCAGAGCCACAGCACCTCCAATCCCTCTTCGATCGCCCAGAGGGCGGCCGTAGAGGCGCTCGCGGGCCCGCAGGACTCGGTGCAAGAGATGCTGAAAGAGTACCGCCGGCGCCGCGACTTTGTTGTTGAAAAGCTCCGCGAGATTCCCGGGGTGCGGTGCACCATGCCGGAGGGCGCTTTTTATGCCTATCCGAACATTGGCGCTTTTCTTGATTCGGGGACTGACAAAAGAGGCGGAGCTTCTTCGGCGAACGAGCTGGGCAAGCGGCTGCTCCTCGAAGCCGGCGTCGTGGTCGTTCCCGGCGAGGCGTTCGGCACCCGGGAACATTTCCGGCTTTCCTATGCCACTTCGATGGACAACCTGGAGAAGGGCCTGGACCGTCTGAAGCGTTTTTTCTCCGAGCAGGCAAATTGAGCGGCTTGCCTTTGAGCGATCGCGACCCTCATACGGAGCCAGCCTGTGGCTACCTGCTGCAGGTAGAGCCGGTGTTTCACGAGCGCGTCTGGGGCCGCGAAGATCTCCGCCCGATTTACAGCCGTCCCGCGGAGCGCCCTCAACGCGTGGGAGAGGTCTGGCTCACGGGCGATCAGAACCGGGTCACGAACGGCCGGTGGGCCGGAACCTCGCTCGGAGAGGTGGCCCGCGCCTGCGCGCCGGGACTGTTAGGCTCGGCAGGGAGCGCGCCTCGCCCCGGCTTTCCTGTATTTCCTCTGCTGGTAAAATTTCTTTTCACCAACGACAAGCTCAGCGTCCAGGTTCACCCGCCCGACTCCTACGCGCGCGAGAAGGAGGGCTCGGCGGGGAAAACCGAGATGTGGCACGTGCTCGCGGCGGACCCGGGCGCGCAACTGGCGGTGGGGTTTCGTGACGATCTGACAAGCGGCGCAATGTGGCATCGGGAAGCCCTGCGAACGGCCGTCCGAAGCGGCGCCATTGAGCAGATGCTTCGTTGGGTGGACGTTCGCGCCGGGGATACGTTTTTCGTGCCGGCGGGAACGGTTCACGCGATCGGCGGCGGGATCGGGCTGTGCGAGATTCAGCAGAATTCCGACGTGACTTACCGGCTGTACGATTACAATCGGCCGGGCACGGATGGAAGGCCACGGCCTCTGCACGTCGAGAAATCTCTGGACGTTCTAGAGTGGCGCTCGCGCGGCGGACGAACTCGCCCGCTGGAATTGGCTCAGGACCACGCGACGCGGCTTTGTCTGGCGGCCTGTCCTTACTTTGCAACGGAACAATGGCTGCTGGAAGGAGCGTTCGAGCACACCACCGGAGCGCGCGGTGAAATTTGGATCGCTTTGGAAGGCGCGGCAGAGTTTCGGGTGGCGCAAGAGCCCGTGCAATGTAAGCAGGGAGAGGTGGTGATCGTGCCGGCAGACGTTGATCGCTTTGCGGTCCGCTCACCGCATCCGTCCGTTTTTCTGCGGACCTATCCGCCGGACCTCGGCGCCGACGTGATCGCTCCCCTGGAAGCCCGCGGCTTTT
>DASXQN010000433.1:0-3593 GCA_036507155.1 Anaerolineales bacterium | reverse complement strand
CCGGTAACGTCGGCACGATCCTGCGCACCATGGATGCGGTCGGTGCTGTTGCGCTCTACCTGCTGGACGGCGGAGTAGATCCATATCATCCGACTTCGGTACGGGCGAGCATGGGAGCATTATTCTGGAAGCCCATCGTGCGAGGGGGAGTTGATGAATTCTTCTCACGGGCGCGGCGCGAGGGTTTGCAACTGATCGGAACATCCGCCCGCGGCGGCGTCGATCCGCAGGGCTACGCCCCGCGGCATCCTTGGATATTGGTGATGGGAAACGAGCAGAAGGGCCTGTCGGCGGAGCAGCTCGGAATATGCGATGCGGTGATCACGCTGCAGATGCAAGGCCGCGCCAGCTCATTGAATCTGGCGGTGGCCGCAGGCATATTGCTGTATCAAATGATCGGAGACGTGAAATAGTCCCCTTGAACCTCAGGGCCTGCAGGGGCGAAATTAATTGCTGATTAATTGTTAGACCAATCTCTCACGCCAATTTAAGTAGCATTTTTCGGAAAGGGCGGTTAAACACTTCGAAATAGACAGGCGGCAAGTGTCCGTTAAATGCTGGCTGTCTACAAACCCTAAGTTGGCGTCTAGCTTGGGAAATGTGTCATGCGCAGGGGGTGTAGCGTGAAACTCACTAGGTCGGGATCCATTTTATGAGTGAGCCTATTCTCCGCCCATTCGGCGGAGGAACGCTGACATGTTGCCTTTGAAGGTGCCAACCCAGACCATGGAGATGAAAATGAAAAACAGTTCCAAACTCCTCTTGCTCGGCGCGTTTACCCTGGCAGTCGTGGGTGCGGCATTGCTGCTGTATCCAGGGAATGCCAGTGCGAGCCCAAGCATCGGCGGCGAAATCCTGCAAGCCGGTGCGCCGACGGCCACGGCGGTCGCAAGTCAGTCCGGCCAGGCACAAACGAGCTCGATCGTCCAGGAATGGGATCGTTTCTGCGTGAAGAAGATCCCGTATACACTGCTGGCGCTGCCTGAAAACGCGAGCTACGAGATCGTCGCGCCCGAGGGCATCGCTCCGAGCACTGAGCCCGGATCGCGCAACCCGAACGAATTCTCCTGCACCACCGCGGGTATCTTCCGCGGCCGGCAGGTCGTGACTTGCACCGGTCCGCAGTTCTGGTCTTTCACGCTGCGCGTGAAGGATGGCGGCTCCTCGGAAGATTTCCAAGTGGGCCTGACGGGTTGCCCGATCAAAGATTCCTCCAACTATCCGTAACCCGCTCGCCGTAAATCAACGGCAAGCCCGCGCCTAGCGGGCGGCCAAGACAAAAAACCAGCCTTCTCGCACTGAGAAGGCTGGTTTTGTAACTGCATCGGTAAAGCCGGCTAGAATTCGTCCTCGTCATCGACCCATTCTTCATCTTCATCATCCGTATCGTCGTCCTCCCACTCCTCGGACTCATCGTCGTCCCATTCTTCTTCCGCGCCGGACTCCTCCGAGGGCGAGTATGTAGCGCAGCCGGTATCGGGATCAAGTTCGATCGCGGCGGCGCTGCAATACCCATCGTCCAGGAAGACGCAGTCTACATAATGGCACTTAATACGGGGCATTGCTCGCTCCTCCTAGAGGTCTGACGGCTGGCGTATCAGCCGGATGATGGATAGGATGAAGATCAGGGTCATTGCGATCTGGGATGTGACGCAGAATGGGCAAAAAGCGTTCAAGAGATATATCTCAACGTATACGAGATAGGCCGTGAACAAGAAACCTGTCAGCGCGAAGCCGAATACCAACAAGACCGCGTTTTCCTGGAAATATCCGGGGCGCCGCTCGAGCAATAAAACTGTCAGCAGCGCTGCGTAGCCCGCGATGCCGATCACCGCGACCGGGATCTTGTTGACTTCTGAGTACTTACTCGCGTTCACAACGGAGCAATCGCCGCTGCCGAGGCACATCTTTCTGTTATCCGTCAACTTATAGACGGTCATGTAGATCGAAACTGCCAGGCCGACCAGGACGAGCGCGAGCGAGATCCGATACAACCACGTTTTCAAGGGCGCCTCATAGCATCCACGCTTCCATTTCCCGGTTAGCAGGCGCAGATTTTACCCCAGCGGGAATAATAAGTAAAGCATTTGCACGAACCAGCGCCAGCAGGTTAGCGGATCCCTGGTGTCCCGGCAGATACGCCGTCAGTGCGCCGTTTTCTTCGCGGACTTCCGCGCGCAGATAGCTTTCGCGGCCGTCCGATTCGACGGCTTCGCCGAGTCGCACGCGGACCCTGGGCCGGTCTGCCGCGCCCGAGCCGTCGAGCGTACCGAGGGCGGGCCGCACGAAAACCTCGAAGCCGACGAACGCGGACACCGGATTTCCCGGAAGGCCGAAGAAAGGTATGCCCGCGTAATCACCGAATGCCAGCGGCTTGCCCGGCCGGATATTGATCCGCCAGAAATCAAGGTGGCCGCGCGCCTCGATAACTTCTTTCACATAATCGTACGCGCCGACACTGACGCCCGCGGACGATACGATCAAGTCCGCCGGCGGGCGTGCGGCCCGGTCGAACAGCGCCTCGACACCCGCGCGCGTGTCGGCCGCGATGCCCAGCCGATTCACTTCCGCGCCAGCCTGCTCCAGCAGTGAAGCCAACATGTAGGAATTCGAATCCCGGATCTTGCCCGCTTCGAGCGGCGCGTCTACCGGCAGCAGTTCGTCCCCGCTGGAGAGCAGCGCCACGTGGGGTTTTCGAAACACGCGGATATTTGCCTCACCCAACATTGCGAGCAGGCCGAGGTCCTGGGCTGTGAGCCGGCGTCCGGCGCGCAGCACGAGCTCGCCGGCTGATACATCCATCCCGCGCGGCCGCACGTTCTCGCCTGTCCGCGCAGGTTTGAACAGGCTCACCTGTTGAGGTGCGGCCGCGCCAGTGCGGCGATCGTGAAAGTCGCTGTCTTCTACCGGAATGACCGCGTCCGCACCGCGCGGCAGTACGGCGCCCGTCATGATGCGGGCGGCCTCGCCGGGGCCGATGGTAACCGTCGGCTGCGAGCCGGCAGGGATATCCGCGACCACGCGCAGGGTCCGGGGCGAAGCGGGCGTGGCGCGTCCGAGATCCGCGGCCTGCACCGCGAAGCCGTCCATGGATGAATTGTCGAAAAGGGGGAGATCCGTCGAGGCGGACACATCGGCGGCCAGCACCCGGGCAGCGCATTCAGCCAGCGGCAGTGTCTCTGCCGTGACGGGTTGAAAGTGAGCAAGAATACGCGCGCGGGCGTCGGCTACGCTGAGCAGTTCCATCACCGTCTCGAAAGGCGGCGAGATTATACCCCGATTGTGTGTCATTGCGAGCGACCCTGAGCAAGGCGAAGGGGAGCGTGGCAATCTCCGTATTACCAGGAGATTGCTTCGTCGCTTCGCTCCTCGCAATGACATGGGTCAGCCGGGATTCGTCCTCTGCGCCTCCATGACGTTCGGAAGACTCTCGATGCGCGTGAGGATCCGGCTGAGTTGCGTGATGTCCTTGACCTCGATGATCAGGCGCAGATCGGCCAGACTACGATTCACCTTCACGCCCACGTCCACGATGTTGATGCCTTCGCCGTCAAGCAGATTGGAGATATCGCCCATCAAGCCCTGGCGATCAT
>DASXQN010000432.1:0-3244 GCA_036507155.1 Anaerolineales bacterium | reverse complement strand
AGCCGCTGTGGCAGCTCGCCGACAGGAAGATTTCGTGCTTCCGGGATGTGACTCAGGGGGCCGGTGAACTCGTCCGATCCTCGAACGTCGATGATGACAGGCGCCGGCCCGCGCGACAGCCGGTCGTCGAGGTCGCCGGGTTCGATCCACCAGACGTCATTTGCGGCAGACCGCGATCTTGCACCGGCGCGCCAGTCCAGCAGCGTTGCCGCGATGAGCAGAACGAAGCCCGCAAACTCGATCAATCGGCTGTAGGAACCGTACATGGCCCACAGGATGAGCACCAAGCCAGGCAGCGCGGCGAGCGTGGGCCAGATCGAACGATGCCGGCGGTACGAGACAGCAATCGCGATGGCGGACAGCGCGGCGAACAGGCTGATCGCCCCCGCCCAGGCACGCTCGTTGACCGCGAGCGCAATTCCCAGCAGCGATAGCAACCCGATGATCATCGTCGTGCCGTAGCAGGCGAGAATGGCCAGGATAGTGGCTGTGCCTGGCAGCCAGGTGGCCTTCCTGAGATCCATCATGCGTGATTCTCTGATTCGTGCTTCAGTCCCGCCTCGCGCGAGCGAGCCGCACGTATCCGCCGCACCAGCCTGGGGAGAAAGGCAATGCCGGCGAGGATCGCGAGCGCGATCAAGGCATAGCGAATTGCCGTATCCTCTCCGGCGAGTGCTTCGCGCCCGGCATGCGCCAGCCATGTGAAGGCCATCGTGCCGGGCGCCATGCAGATCAGCGACGCCAGGACATAATGCGCCAAGGGGATGCGCGTGAGGCCGAACGCGTAATTGAGAAAGTTGAAGGGAAACAGCGGCACCAGACGGGTGAAGGCGACGAAGCGCCAGCCTTCGGCCTCGACCCCGGCGATCAGTTTCTGAAGCCGGTCTCCGGCCTTCCGCCGGACCCAGTCGGCTGCAAGGTAGCGCGCGACCAGGAAGGAGGCCGTCGCACCCAAAGTCGCTCCGGCGAGATTGAACAAAGTTCCCCAGAAAGGGCCAAAGAGCAGGCCGCCGGCAAGGCCGAAGATCGCACCCGGGACGAAGAGGACGGTCGCAACGGCAAACAATGCAATATGAACGACCGGGGCCCACAGGCCGAGATCTCGTATCGAACTCTCCAGCAGCGTGGGGTCAAGCCGGTCCCGGTTGAACGCCAGCCAGATCGCCGCGGCGGCGATGGCGAGCCCGAGCGCAACGCGAGGGAGAACGGTCCGCGGCGTCATGCGGCGGGCTCCCGGCGGCCGAGCGGATACAGGCGATCGTCATCGCGGAAAGGCTGCAGGAGCATGCGATCGAGCCGGAGTTCGCCCGGATCGCGAAACTGCTCGATACCGATGGTCATTCCCTCGTGCCCCGCGGCCGGCTGGGCGCGATAGGTGCCGAACAGCCGATCCCACCAGGGCAGATTGAAACCGAAATTGCTGTTGGTCTCGCGCGGGACGACCGAGTGATGGACGCGGTGCATGTCGGGCGTCACGACCAGCCAGCGCAAGGCGCGGTCGAGGCGAGCAGTGAGCCGGACGTTTCCATGGTTGAACATCGACGTGCCGTTCAGCAGCATCTCGAACAGCAGTACCGCGATCGCCGGAGCGCCAAGCGCGGCGACGATTCCCAGCTTGATCGCCATCGAAAGCAGGATTTCGATCGGGTGAAACCGCGCGCCGGTGGTCACGTCGAATTCGAGGTCCGCGTGATGCATGCGATGCAGCCGCCAAAGCACAGGCACGGCATGGAACAGCACGTGCTGGAGATAGATGGCCAGGTCGAGCAGAAGGACCGAAGCGGGAATCGCCAGCCATGCGGGCGCCTCGAGCACGGCGAATAGCCCCCAACCATGCGCCTCCGCGGACAAAGCCACGCCCACCGCGGCAACCGGAAAGGCGAGCCGGACCAGGAGGGTGTTGATGACGACGATCCCCAGATTGGCCGGCCAGCGCCGCAAGCGTCCCATCGTTTGGAATCGCCGCGGCGCCAATACCTCCCAGACAGCGATCAGGGCGAAGATGCCGGCGAACGCGGCGAGGCGGACTATCGGTTCGCTGGCGAGCAGAATGTCCGACAACACTTGTTCCTCTGCGATCGCGGCTTGACGAATTTCACGGGATCGCACATCATTCAATCAATCGATTGAATGATGTATCAAGCGGCTGAGCAATGTCAAGACAGAGTCCCAAGCAAATCCTGTTCGGCCAGTTCGCGGTCATCGCAAAGGCCGTCGCGCACCCGCACCGGATCGAACTGCTGGAGCAACTGGCTCAGGGCGAGCGGAGCGTGGAGGTGCTGGCGGATCGAACGCGCATCTCGGTCGCCAATGCGTCCCAGCATCTGCAGCACATGCGCCGCGCCGGCCTGGTAGCGCCGCGCCGGGAGGGCAAGTTTGTCTTCTACAGCCTGGCGGACGATGCCGTGCTTGCCCTCATGGCTTCGTTGCGGATTCTCGCCGAGCGCCATTCGGCGGAAGTGGAGCGCGTGGTGCGCAGCTATTTCGACCGCCGCGATTCGCTGGAACCCGTCTCGCGGCATGAGCTGATGGATCGGCTGAAGGCGGGGCTCGTGACCGTTCTGGATGTGAGGCCGGAGGACGAGTTCGCTCTTGGCCATCTGCCGGGCGCGATCAACATTCCACTCGGTGCGCTCGAAAAGCGGCTTGCCGATCTCGATCCCCGTCAGGAGATCGTCGCCTATTGCCGCGGCCCCTATTGCGTTCTGTCCTACGAAGCCGTGGCTCTGCTCAGAACCCGCGGCTTCAAGGTCCGCCGCTTGGAGGACGGGCTGCCGGAATGGCGCGCGGCCGGCTTGCCGGTCGACACGGCGGCGCGGGGCGCATGATCCACGCCAGCCCCCGACGCATACATTCCAGCGTTCCTCATGAGAAATCCAGATTTCCCTCAGGAGCCGCCCAAGCATGAGTTTGGGATGACGGGTAACTCTCTGTCGTTCTCGATCGATGAGAAGAAGAGATGAGGTGCCAGTCCCATGAATAGCGTCGTAACGGTTGCGGACCTGCTGGTGGAAGACACTCCCTTCGTCCGGTTTTGGAACGAAGTGCTTGCGCCAAAGTTCATTCGCTTCAAACACATCCTGGTGGATGGGCTGACCCAGCACAGCGAAGCGATCTTTCCCAATCTGCCCGTGCGTGAAGGCGATCGCGTGCTCGATGTGGGGTGCGGGTTCGGCGACACCGCGATCAAGCTCGCCAGACTGGTCGGCCCGTCGGGCAAGGTGGTCGGCATCGATTGCTGCGA
>DASXQN010000431.1:0-7078 GCA_036507155.1 Anaerolineales bacterium | reverse complement strand
ACGGTCGAGTCGTTCGATAAAGTATTGGTAACCACATCTCCGAATCTGATGGCAAAGATATGTCCCGATCTTCCAGAGAATTATTTAAAAGGACTGCTTGAGCTGAAATCGATGGGCGCGGTGGTGATGGTGCTTTCGCTCAAGCGGCAGCTTTCGGAGCAGGGCTACTACTGGTTCAACCTGCCGAAAGAGGCGGGCTATCCGTTCCTGGCGCTGGTGGAACACACGAACTTTGTGCCACCCGAAAAATTCGGCGGCGACCATATCATCTATGCCGGCGATTACCTCGAAGTGGGCCACGAATATTTTTCGATGAGCGATGAAGAACTGCTCGAGCGCTTCACGCCCGCGTTCAAGAAATTCAATCCGGCGTTCGAACGGAGTTGGGTCAACAAGATCTGGGTCTCGAAGACGAATTACGCGCAGCCCGTGCCGCTGGTGAATCATTCAAAGAATATCCCCGCCATCCAAACGCCGATCGAGGGGCTGTACTTCGCGTCGATGAGCCAGGTCTACCCATGGGACCGCGGCACGAATTTCGCGGTGCAGATCGGACGCAGGGCGGCGCGTATTATGATGAGCAGTGATCAGTCCCTACGGGATGCTTCGCGATAGTCAGTTGGCAGTGACCAGTGAGCAGCAATCATAGAGAGGAGAATTTTGTATGAAACGACGTGCGTTTGGAAATACCGGCATGAACGTGAGCGAGATCGGACTGGGCGCGTGGCAGCTCGCCAATCCGGATTGGGGCGTGAGCGATCAGAATGACGCCGTGCGTATCGTCCAGAAATCGCTGGAGGCCGGCTGCACTTTCTTCGACACCGCGCCGGGCTATGGGAATGGCGTCAGCGAGGAAATGCTCGGGAAGGGCTTGAAATCCGTTCGCAAGGACGTCATCATCTGCACGAAGTTCAGTCATTACGAGGCGGGCGTAAGAGACTTTGCTGCCGCCAATGTCCGCCCGGTGCTCGAAGGCAGCTTCCGGCGTCTGCAGACCGATTACGTAGACATGTTGCTGCTGCACAACCCGCCGCGCGAGCTGATGGATGGCAGGAACGCGCCCAGCCTGTATGATGAATTGGAAAAGTTGAAGGGTGAGGGTAAGTTGCGCGAGTATGGTGTCTCCCTGGACTGGCAGGTGGAGCTGGAGACGGTGGTTGAAACTACGAACAGCAAAGCGCTCGAAGTTTTCTTCAACGCCCTGTATCAGGAGCCGCTGCCGGCCTTTCCCAAGGCGAAGCAGAAGGGCGTAGGGCTGATCGTCAAGGTGCCGCTCGATTCCGGCTGGCTGTCTGGCCGCTATCGCGGCGACAGCAAGTTCGAGGATGTGCGCAATCGCTGGTCGCCGGAAGTCATCGCCCGCCGCGCCGCGCTGGTGGAGAAGTTCGCGGCACTCGTGCCGGCCGGCACGTCGCTGGCGCACGCCGCCCTGCAATACTGCCTGGCCCAGCCCGAGATCTCCACGGTCATTCCCGGTGCCAAAACCGTCGACCAAGCGCTCGACAACTTCGCCGCGGCCGACAAACAGCTCAGCCCTGAAACGGTACGCGCCATGCATGCGCTGTGGACGAAAGAGATCGAGAGCGATCCGCTGCCGTGGTGATCTAAGTTCAAGCCCGGGATGCAGTCACAACACAACGCTCCGCATGCAACAGGCATCGGAGCGTTGTGCTATTTATGTTTTGAAGCGACGGCTCTTACGAGCGCTTCTTACGTGGGACCAGCAACCGCCACAGCGTGAAACCGATCAAGATCACCAGGCCGATCATCGCCAGGATGCCGAGGATCGAAGCCAGCGCCCCGCCCGCGTTTTCCGCCGGGCTCTCAGCGAGCAAGTGGGTCGTGCCGGTTCGCGGTGCGAGCATCCATGTCAACGTTTTGCCATCCGCCTGCGAAGCGTTGTGGCTGGTGGCCGTCGCCGGCAAGGTCACGCTCCAGGTGATCGACTCGAAGCCCGAAAAGCTGTCAGAGGAGGTGTCGATCGTCAGGTCGTAATGCAGGCTCCCCTCCGCGATGTCGAGGCGGTTGACCTGCACACCGGCGCGCTGCGCATACAGCTGGCGCAGTCCATCCAGGTTGTCGAACGACGCGACGGACACGCACCAGGTCTCATCCCCGCGCGGTTCCTCGGTCACGGTCGTGCCGGCCGGTGCGCCGCCGGTATTGCAGAAATCACCGGAGGGATTCTGTTTTTCGATATTCTTGCGTTCCTCGGCGCTGAACCCCACCTCCGTGCGCAGTTCGCCCGAACCGTCAGGCTGGATGCGCGTCAGAGCCTGGAATTTACAGCCAGCCAGCAGCACGGACAGTGCCGTCAGAAGGAATAAGCGGTATGGGAATCTCATGGTGGGCTCCTTAGCGTTGGACCGTAACCTATACAACGATCATCCGCGCGATTTACAACAGCCAAACCCCTGAGGCGATCTAGTCCTGCTGCAGCCATTCAAGAGCTTGATCGATGTCGGTAAACTCCCTGAAATTGTAGCCGCGGTTGCGAAACACCGTCTCCATAAAACGCGTGTCCGATGTCGATTCGGCGAATACCATGGCTGTCTTCCATTCCAGCGAGATCCCGATGGCTTCATTAATGGCAGGGCGCTCGTAGTAGTCGATCAGGCTGAAGGCGAACGTCACAGCGCGATGGTCGATCAGGTGCCGGATGCATTGGGTGTCCGCAGCGGCCTGCACCAGGTCCTTGACCAGCGCGTTGGCGGCGGCCTTGTCCATGACTCCCCTGGTCCTGAGATACAGGATGTTCTTCTCCGGCCAATGCTCGATCTTCATTTCCATGTCGGGTTCACTCTCCGGGACGGAAGACGCGCTGGATGGCAGCCCGCCCGCGATAAGCATTTAGGAGATGATATCAAAAATTCATCTCTTACAAGGCCGGGGAATCCAAGCCGGGTGGTGTAAAATTGAACATCCATACACAACGCGATGGCGCCAGGGCGCCATTCACCACAACAAAGGAGTCGTTCCCATGTATCACACCATCATTGTCGTCGGAAATGTAGGCAAGGACCCGGAGATGCGCTATACGCCGTCGGGTCAGGCCGTGACCTCCTTCTCGGTCGCCACCAATCGCAAGTACACCTCTTCCAACGGCGAGAGCGTCAGCGAGACGACCTGGTTTCGGATCTCGGCCTGGGGCAAACAGGCTGAGGTCTGTCAGCAGTACCTTAAGAAGGGCAACAAGGTGTTGATCGAGGGACGGTTGACCCCGGACAAAGAGTCCGGCGGACCGCGTATCTGGTCCGGGCAGGACGGCAAGCCGCGCGCCTCGTTTGAGATCACCGCGCAGACGGTGCGATTCCTGTCCTCGCGCAACGAAGCCGGCGAGGCGCCCGTGGCTGCCGGAGGCGGCGAGTCCGCCGAATTACCGCCCGAAGACGATATCCCGTTCTAAGCGCCCCACGCTGGAATACATGAAGTTCCCTGATCCATACCCGATCGGAAAACGTCCATGACCAATCCTCCGCAAAACCCCGGCCCCACCCTCGAAATCCCGGACGGGCTGGAAACCGTATATTCCAACCTGGCCCGCATCGCGCACTCGCCGGCCGATCTGGTCATCGATTTCGGCCAGATCCTGCCGGGTGAAACACGCGCCAAGGTGCGGGCGCGCGTGATGATGTCGCCGCTCGCCGCGAAACTGCTCGTGCGGGCGCTCAACGAGAATCTGGCGCGCTACGAAGCCGCGTTCGGCCCGATCAACGTCCCCGGCAATCAGTCACTGGCTGAACATCTCTTCCGTCCGACTAACCCGCCGGAACCGCCAAAACAAGAATAAGCAAACACAAAGGGCTCAAAGGTCACCACGTAACGAGCCTTTGTGTTACTTTGTGTCCTTCGTGTTAAACAATGCAGAAGCTCGATTCGATCACCGAACAGATCCGCAAGAACTTCGACGCCCGCACCGCGGCACGCGATCGCGCCCTGGCGCAGGCGCGCCAGCTTACGCGGGCCTGTTCCCTGGCCATCCGGGCGGTGCATCGCGATGAAGCGGATACGATGAAGCAGCAGTTGGAGGAGGCGCGCGGCCTGGCCGAGACGTTGAAACGCGACCTCGCCGGTCATTCCGATCTTTTCCACGCAGGGTACACGCAGGACGCGCTCAAGGAATTCGTCGAAGCCAACGTCACCTGCGCGTTGATCCAGGATCAGCCGCTGCTCACTCCGCAGGACCTGGGCGTGGAGGATGCCACGTACTTAAACGGGCTGGCCGAAGTGATCGGTGAATTACGCCGTCGCACGCTGGACATCCTGCGCCATGGCTACTCGCAGGAGGCGGAACGCCTGCTCGCCTGCATGGACGAGATCTACTCGGTGCTGGTCACGATGGATTATCCGGACGCGATCACCAACGGCCTGCGCCGTCAGACCGACGTGGCGCGCAGCATCATCGAAAAAACGCGCGGCGACATCACCATCAGCCTGCGCGGCGAACAGCTCGAGCAGTCGATCGGGCGTTTGAGCGCCCAATTGAACGCCACCCAGGCCGAAGGACCGGAAGACGCGCAGCACCCGGGCGCGATCGTCGTCCCGGACCAGGAAGATTGATGCATGGCCCGCGCCGGTCGACGTTATCCGCTCGTCCTGTACACACACATGATCGATCGCTGGTGGCCGGCTACTCTGACGCTCGGCCTGGCGCTCTTCGGGCTGGCTTGGGCGCTGCGGTACACCTTCCCCGATCCCGCGCTCAACTGGCAGTGGCTGACATTTGCAAGCATCGGCGGCTTCGTCCTGATCGTCTCGCTCTTTCTGATCGTCATTCGCAAAGCCGCGTACATTCAACCATACAACGATCACCTGCGGCTGGTCACCCCTTTCCTGCGCGCCAACATTTCCTACAAGCGCATTCATCGAGCGAGCTCGTCCAGCATGGCTTCGCTCTTCCCGCCCAAAAGCATTTCGAATTGGAAGCAGGATATCATCGCCCCACTGGGCAAGCGCACGGCCATCGTGCTCGAGCTGTCCGGCTATCCGATCTCGCAAAGTGTGTTGCGCTTCTTCCTGTCGCCGTTCTTTTTCAAGGACAAGACCCCCCATTTCGTGTTTCTGGTGGACGATTGGATGCGCTTCAGCACTGAACTCGAAAGCATGCGCGTCGGCGGCGACGCGGGCCCGGCGCCGCGACCTGCGGATCCCTCCATCCTGACGCGCCTGCCGCGTAAGTAATTGTCTTCTGCGCGTGCTCGATCAACACATAATAAAAGAGCGGCCTCATTGCATGAGGTCGCTCTGTGAATCTCGGCTATGGATGCGCTATGAGGACGGCGTTGCGGGAGAGAGCTGTTCGGTCTGAATAAACGCGGGCAGCACGACGAAGAAGGACGTGCCATGGCCCAGGGTGGACTCGAGCCAGATGCGCCCGCGGTGACTCTCGACGATGGATTTGACGATCGCCAGGCCCAGCCCGCTGCCCTGCACCAGTTCGGGGACGTTGCTGGCACGGAAAAATTTGTCGAAGATCTTGGTTTGCTCGCCTGCCGGAATCCCGGGCCCGTCATCGGTCACGCGGAAGATGATCTGCTCATCGTGCTGGGCTGCGTCCACGTTAACCTTGCCGCCCGCCTGCGTATATTTGATGGCGTTGCCCACCAGGTTATCCAACATCTGCCGGATGCGTATCGGGTTGGCACGCAAGGGCGGCAGGTCCTTGCTGATATTGCAGGTCAGGGTGATCTGTTTCTCGCGCGCTTGATTCTCGAAGGTGTCCAGCGTGTACTTCAGCACGCTTTCGATATGGACGCTTTCCCGGCGCGTATCGAAACCGGCCTCCAGCCGCCCCAGATCGAGCAGGTCATTCACCAATGTGGTGATGTGCTGGACGCTGGTCTGGATCCGCACGAGAAAGTCGCGCTGCTGGTCGTTCAACGGGCCGATACGGTCGATCAGCTCGGTATAACCCATCAGTGCCGTCAAGGGGGAGCGCAGGTCGTGCGAAACCGTATGCACGAAGTCGTTCTTCACGCGATCGAGTTCCTTCAGATATGAAATATCCTGCATCGTGATCGCGGCGCCGATCTTGGGAATGATCGTGTATTGCGCGTTCAACACCTGTCCCGCGTCCAGGTTGATCTCATGATATTTCACCGGGCCGTCGCCGGCGCGATTGAGCAGGGATCCCAGGTCCGGGTGCGGAATAGCCTCCAGCAGGGATTTGCCAATCCACGAATCGCGTTCCAACTCGAAGGCCTGGCGGACTGATTCATTTACAAGCAGCACCTTCTGCTCGTCATCCAGCACGATCACACCGTCTTGAATGTTTGCAAAGATGGCTTCGAAGCGGGCGCGCTCAGATTCGGTCAGCTTGTTTTTCTTCTCGAGCGAGGAAGTGGTGCGTTTGACCTCTCGACGCACCCAGTCGCCCAGCCGGCGGGCACGCGCCAGGCTGCGATTGACGCTCTCCACGATATCGTCGGTGCGCAGCGGGGGGAAGATGTAGCCGCTCAGCCCGGCTTGCAGCGAGGCTTTTGCGAGTCCGGTCGTGTCGTGCTCGGCATACAACAGGATCGGCAGCGTCGGGAACCGTTCCAATAGTCCCTCGGCGAGCGCCAGTCCGCTCTCGCCGGCAAAGGTTTCGGACAGCAGCGTCAGGGCCGGCGAGGATTCCTGCATGGAATTATCCAGCCCAGCCCGGTCATGGACGATGGCAACTTCAAACCCCGCGGCGCGCAAGGCGCGTTCCATCAACTGCAGGATCGGGGATTCGTCGAGCGCCAGGAGGATCAGGTCAGGTTTTGACATTCAGCTTAGGTTTTTCGCAATGCCGCTTCGGCCGGAACGGTCTTCTCGGCCGCGCGCGTGATACGCAGCAACGCAGCCTGCACCGACTGCAGCGCCTGCTTTTGCTCGTTGTTCAGGTTGCCGGGCATTTCGGTCATGACCAGATTGAGCGGATAGATGGCCGCCTGCACTTCCTCTGCCACCTTCTCGCGCATGCCTTCCACCAACGCGTTCTGTCGTTTCACATCACCGCGCGCCGCCTCGGCGGTCTGTTCGAGCGCGCGGAATAAACGCGCGTTCACCAGCGAAATGGAGGCGAAGTCCGCCACCGCCTCCAGCAGCGCCT
>DASXQN010000430.1:0-10475 GCA_036507155.1 Anaerolineales bacterium | reverse complement strand
TAACCCATGCGGACTGAAGTCCGCACTCCATGATTCAGTGGTCTAATGCGATCCTCACTGCGCGGCGATCAGGTCGGGCCGAAGTTTGACCGCCTCGCGCAGATAGACGTGCGTGATATCGGCTTGCCCGATCCCGGTGTTCCAGTGCACCAGGACCCGGATGACGCGCGGCAGGCTGTCCGGGACCGGGATCTCGCGGGCGCACAACATCGGGACCAGCTGCCAGCCCATCTGCCGGGCGGCCTGCGCCGGAAACGTGGATACCAGGTCTTCCGTCGCGGTAAAGACCACGCTGGCGATGTGTTCGGGATGCATCCCTGCATTGAGTTCGATAATTGCCTCCAACAGTTCACGCGTGGCTTGCAGGATCAGTTCGGGCTGATCCGCGGCGACGGTCGTCGCCCCGCGTATTCCACGTATCGCCATGGTTGCTCCTCATCAGACCTGAGCGGTCTGGACAAAATAAGAGAGCGAGACCGTTTGGTCTCGCTCTCTGGGTACACAGATCGATCAGCCTGTCTACTTAAGCGCCACCAACGGCAACCATGGACCGGAAACCGTAAAAGTAATACGCAAAGTAGAAGCGGACTGTCTTGAGCATGTTGGGTGCTATTCTATGCAAGAGCGGCCATTACGTCAAGAGCGAATTACAAGGTTTCCGGTACGCGTTTGAATGTGGATCTGCCTACAAGCGAGCCTCCCGGACCAACTCGTAGTGCTCGACGACCGGGAACGGGTCGTAGAAATGGTGCAATAGTTTCTTCCATACTTGATATGCAGCGGAGCCGCGAAAGCCCACCGTGTGCGCCTCCAGCATTTCCCATTGAACCAGCAGGAGATATCGGTTTTGTTTCTCCAGGCAATGCTGCAGTTCATGCGAGATATATCCCGGCATGCCGGAAATGATGCCGGACGCGGTGACGAACGCGGCCTGGAATTCCTTCTCGCGACCGGGTATGACATCCAGGATCGCCACTTCGAGGATCACTATTGTGCCTGCCTCTCTCCGAGCGCATCGGAAAAACTCCGTGCAAACAGCCGCGCCGCCTCGACGGGTGTCGCGCTCTCCCCGATCGTTCGCACGCAGGCCGAGCCGACGATCACGCCGTCCGCCATCGCGCCCACAGCCCTCGCCTGTTCAGGCGTGCCGATGCCGAACCCGACGCACACTGGCACGGACGTATGCGCGCGTACCCGGTTGATCAACTCAGCCAGCCCATCCGCGACAGACTGGCGCGCGCCGGTCACGCCGGTGACGCTCACGAGATACACAAAACCCTGCGCGCCGCGCGCCACGCTCTCCATCCGCTCTGCCGGCGTGGTGGGCGCGAGCATGCGGATCAGCGGTAAGGCTGGATGGCCACCCGTCCCTTCGAGCAAGACCTCGAATTCGCCGGCCTCTTCGGGCGGAAGATCGGGAATGATGAAGCCGTCTGCGCCCACTTTGCGCGCCTCAGCCACGAACCGCTTCAACCCGTACGCGAGTATTGGGTTGTAATAACCCATCAGAACCAGCGGGATGGTCACCCCGCGCTTGCGGAGTTCGCTCACCGCGGCAAGGCACTTGCTCACGGTAACGCCCTTTTCGAGCGCGGTCTGCGTCGCGCGTTGGATCACCGGCCCGTCTGCCAATGGATCCGAGAACGACAGGCCCAGCTCGATCAGGTCCGCTCCATTCTTGGCAAGCGCCTCGAGCACGTCGATGGACGTTTCCAGGTCCGGGTAGCCGACCGGAAAGTACGGCATAAAAATGGGTTTGTTCTTGAATGCTTCGTCGATTCGATTCATCTTATTTTCTTTTCTGCACAAGGATTGCACGGAGCCTTACGGATCTAAATCGATTTGAAACGTGCTCATTGGCCTGATCCGCGTAATGGGCGGACTGCCGTCAATAATGTTCATTTTGTATTCATCATTCCGCATTTATCGTTCTGCATTCATCATTCCGCATTCTGCATTTCCTGGATGACCGTATTCAGGTCCTTATCACCTCGTCCCGACAAGTTAACCAGGATGACCTGATCCTTCTTCATCTTCGGCGCGCGCTTGATCACCTCTGCCACCGCATGCGCGGACTCGAGCGCCGGAATGATGCCTTCGCTCTTACACAACTGCGAAAATGCGGAGAGGGCCTCCTCGTCTGTGACCGACGTGTAGTACGCCCGTTCCGCATCGCGCAGCATCGCATGTTCGGGGCCGACCGCGGCGTAGTCCAAGCCGGCGGAAACGGAATGTGTGTCCGCGATCTGGCCGTCCTCATCTTGCAGGACGTACGTGCGTGTACCGTGAATGACGCCGATGCGCCCCCGGGACGGATCGCCGAAGCGCGCCGCGTGTCTGCCCGAGGCGATGCCGCTGCCGCCGGCTTCCACGCCGATGAGCTCCACCGACTCGTCGTCCACGAAGCCGCTGAAGATGCCAATGGCATTCGATCCGCCGCCCACGCATGCGATGATGGTGTCGGGCACGCGCCCCACCTCGGCCAGCATCTGTTCACGAGCTTCGCGTCCGATCACCGATTGGAACTCGCGCACCATCGTCGGATACGGATGCGGTCCGAGCGCTGAACCCAACAGATAATGCGTATCGCGCACGTTCGTCACCCAATCGCGGATAGCTTCGTTGATGGCGTCTTTCAAGGTTTGGGTCCCGGAGGTCACCGGCCGCACATCCGCACCAAGCAGCCGCATCCGAAAGACGTTCGGCTCCTGCCGCGCCATGTCGACGACGCCCATGTACACAACGCATTCCTGTCCGAGCAAGGCCGCCACGGTGGCAGACGCCACGCCATGCTGCCCGGCGCCCGTCTCCGCCACGATGCGCTTCTTGCCCATGCGCTTCGCCAGCAGAGCCTGCCCGAGCGCATTATTGATCTTGTGCGCGCCGGTATGCGCCAGGTCTTCGCGCTTGAGATAAATCTGCGCGCCACCGAGCTGTTCCGAGAGCCGCCGGGCGTGCGTGACCGGAGTCGGCCTGCCGACGAACGTTGCCATCAAACGGTCATACTCGCGTTGGAACTCCGCATCGGCGCGCGCCTCGACGAAGGCCCGTTCCAACTCGATCAAGGCGGGCATCAACGTCTCGGGCACGAACTGCCCGCCATACGGGCCGAACTTGTGGGGCAATAAAGTAGTCGTCATGAATTCTCCATTGCGATCGCGGCGGAACGGACGGCGGCGACGAAGGTCCGCATTTTTCCCGCGTCTTTCTCGCCCGGGCTTGATTCCACGCCGGACGCGACGTCCACGCCCCAGGGCCGGACCTGCCGCACCGCGGCGCCGACGTTCTCCGGATTGAGTCCGCCTGCGAGAAAGAGCGGATAGCGCTTCGCCAGAACAGCCGCAGCCGCCCAATCCGTCGTCGTGCCGGTGCCGCCATAGGCACCTTTGTGCGCGGCATCCAGCAGGAACGCAGGCGCAGCCGCGCGTGCGAAGCTTTCCACCGCGCCGTTGGGTGCGCCGCGCAACGCCTTGAATGCGCGCTCGCCGACCGACGCGCGAAACGCTGCGCTTTCATCTCCATGCAACTGCGCCAGGTCCAGGCTGCAAGATTCCATAATTGCATTGATCTCCGCTTCCGACGAATTAACGTAGACGCCGACCAACCGCGCTTCCGGATGCTCTTTCTTCAACAGCGCGGTGATCGCGGCGCAGTCCTGAGGCGCAATGTAACGCGGGCTTTGACGGTAGAAATTGAAGCCAAGATAGTCCGCGCCAGCTTCAATCGCCGCCAGGGCATCCGTCAACGTCCTAATCCCGCAGATCTTGATGATCGTCATAATCCTCACTATATTCTGTCATTGCGATCGCGAGGCATCCCGTAGCGAAGCGAAGGGAGGAGCCCATCGGGCGAGCGTGGCAATCTCCGGGCTATGCGGAGATTGCTTCGTCGGGCTTCGCCCTCCTCGCAATGACATGTGGTCCCGATAACTCGCGCACTTTCGCGGCGATATCCGGCGCGGTCACCAGCGCTTCACCGACCAGAACCGCGTCCGCTCCTGCCTTAGCCAACCGCTGCACATCGGCGGCCGTGAAAATACCGCTCTCCGCGACGACGGCTACCTCCGGGGGGATCATCGGGCGCAAGCGCTCGGTCGTCTTCAACGACACTTCAAAAGTCGAGAGGTCCCGGTTGTTAATTCCGATCAAGCGTATCGCTTTCAAGCGCAGGACACGTTCCAGCTCGGCCTCGCCGTGCACCTCGATCAGCGGGGTCAGCCCCAGTTCGAAGGCCAGCGCGTGCAGGTCCGCGAGCCTGGCATCGTCCTTCAGCGCGGCGGCGATCAGCAGGATGGCGTCTGCGCCGTGGACGCGCGTCTCGTAGACCTGGGCCGCGTCGATGATGAAGTCCTTGCGCAAGAGCGGCAGCTTGCAATCGCGCTCGAAGCGCAGCTCGCGCAGCGTGTCCAGGCTGCCCATGAAGAAACTTTCGTCCGTGAGCACCGACAAGGCCGAAGCGCCGTTCGAAATGTAGGTCTGCGCCAGCGTCTGCATATCCAGATGCGGTGCGAGCATGCCGCGGGAAGGGCTGGCCCGCTTAAGCTCGGCGATCAGTTTCGGACGCCTCCCCCGCGAAGTACCGACAGAGAGGGGAGCGATCGCCGCGAGAAAATCGCGCGCCGCGGGACTCTGCTCGGCGGCGCGGCGCAGTTCCGCGGCGTCCAGGGCCTCGACTTCGGTTTTCTTGTGCGCCAGGATCCGCTGCAGGATGTCGGTCATGCAGCAGATGTAGCGAAAGATTGGCTGAATTCGACCAGCGCTTCGAGTTTGCGCAGGGCCCTGCCGCTCTCCAGCGACTCGCGCACTTCGACAAGGGCAGCGCCCAGGTCGCCGGTCTCGGCGGACAGCGCGGCCGCCGCATTGAGCAGGACCGCGTCGCGACGCGCGCCGTTAAGCTTGCCGCCCAGCAACTCGCGCATCATCACGGCCGATTCTTCGGGCGTCCCGCCGCGCAGGTCTGCGACAGTGGCGCGCGCGAAGCCGAATTCCGCGGGGTCGAGGTCAAAGGTGCTCACGGCCCCGTCTTTGAGCTGGCTGACTCGATTCGGGCCGCTCGCAGTCAGCTCGTCGGTACCGCCGTGGCCGTGGATGACCAGCGCGGCGCGCGAACCGAGTTCGTGCAGGACATGCGCCAGAGGTTCGGTGAGCTCAGGATTAAAGACGCCGGTCAGTTGCACATTGGCGCCCGCGGGATTCGTGAGCGGCCCCAGGATGTTGAAGATCGTCCGCTGGGCGATCTCCTTGCGGGCGGCTCCCACGTATTTCATGGCGGGATGGAACTTGGGCGCGAACATGAAGCCGATGCCGATCTCGTCGATTGCGCGGCCGACCTGCTCGGGCGTGAGCTCAAGGTCGACTCCCAGCGCAGACAGCACGTCCGCGCTGCCGCACTGAGATGAAGCCGCACGGTTGCCGTGCTTCGCCACCCGGCGCCCTGCTCCAGCCAGGACGAATGCCGCGGCCGTCGAGATGTTGAACGTATGCGCGCCGTCGCCGCCCGTGCCGACGATGTCGAATACCGGCGCCGAACGATCCGCCAGGTTGACTTTCACGGCGTTGGCGCGCATGGCGCGCACCGAGCCGGTGATTTCCGGCACAGTCTCGCCCTTCATGCGCAGCGCGATCAGGTAGGCTCCGATTTGTGCCGGCGTCGCCTGACCCGTCATGATGACGTTCATGGCGGCTTCGGCCTCCTCGGCGGTAAGGTCTGTCCGATTGACGGTCTTCGCGATAAATGGTTTGAGCATGGAGGCCTCCTCTGCTTTCACTGGAATGAGCGGCTTGATTTCGAGAAAATTTTTCAGGATGGTCTTGCCGTGTTCGGTCAGGATCGATTCAGGATGGAACTGCACGCCAAAGGTCGGATGCTCGCGATGTTTGAGGCCCATGATCTCTTCCTCCGCGGTGATGGCGGTCACTTCAAGCTCGGCCGGGATGGGATCGAAGACCAACAGCGAGTGATAGCGCATGCCTTCCAGCGGTGACGGCACGCCTTTGAAGAGGCCCTGCCCGTTGTGCTGGACGCTTGAGGTCTTGCCGTGCATCAGCCGCGCCGCCCTGTCCACCTTGCCGCCGTAGATCGCGGCCAGGCACTGGTGTCCGAGGCAGACACCCAGGACAGGAATTTTTCCGCTGAAATAGCGCATCGCCTCGGGGGATACGCCGCCGTCCTTGAGAGGTTCGCCCGGGCCAGGAGAGACAACCAAACATGATGGATTGAGGGCGATCAGCTCGGCAAGCGTGACCTTGTCGTTCCGGAATACGCGCACGTCCGCACCCAGCTCGCCGAAGTACTGGACGAGGTTGTATGTGAAGGAGTCGTAGTTATCGATTAGAGCAAGCATTGGACCTCCGGGTTGACGGTTGAGGGTTGGCGGTTGACAGCAAGAGCACTATAACCAACGACGGACGACCGACAACTGACAACGGACCACTGTCAACCATTAGCCGTTCGTCTCCGCGATATCGATGGCGCGCAGCATGGCGCTGGCTTTATTGACCGTTTCGCGATACTCGTTCGCGGGGTCGGAGTCTGCAACGATTCCCGCGCCGGCCTGGACGCTGACGGTCTTGCCGTCCGTGACCATGGTGCGGATCGCCAGGCAGGTATCCATCGCGCCGTCGAACCCGAAGTAGCCGACCATGCCGGCGTACAAGCCGCGCGGGTCCGCTTCCAGCTCGGCGATGATCTCGAGCGCGCGCACCTTCGGCGCACCACTGACCGTGCCAGCCGGAAACGCGGCGCGTACCAGATCGAACGCGGTCTGGTCCGGCCGCAACGTTCCTTCGATGTGCGAGACGATGTGCATTACGTGCGAGTAGCGCTCGATGCTGAAGAAGTCCGAGACCTGGATGCTGCCATACTCGCAAACACGTCCGAGGTCGTTGCGGCCCAGGTCCACCAGCATGACGTGCTCGGCGCGTTCCTTCGGATCGGCCAGCAGCTCCTCGGCGAGCGCCGCGTCCGCTTCGGGATCCGCCCCTCGGGGACGCGTCCCGGCGATCGGTCGGAGCGAGGCGGTGCGTCCCTCCAGCCGGACGAACATCTCCGGTGAGGAGCCCACCAGATAGAGGGGTTCGTCATCAACGCGTCCGAAATCGAAAAAGAACATATACGGGGAGGGATTGAGGCGGCGTACGGCGCGGTAGACGTCGAAGGGCTCGACCGCGGTTTCGCGCGTAAAGCGCTGCGAGAGCACCACCTGAAAGATATCGCCGGCCGCGATGTGTTCTTTGGCCGCGCGGACGATCGTCTCGAACTCGGGCTGGGTCATGTTCGACGTGATCTCGGACGCCTTGATCGACACGTTGGAGGCGGGCGGAAGCGGCTCGCGGATGCGCGCCGCGATCTCGTCGAGCTTCTGGTTGGCGGCCTGGGTCACGCCGTCCAGGACGTTCGCGATCAGAAAGATATTGCGGCGCGCGTGATCGAATGCCACGATGGTATCGGCCAAGAGGTAGAGCCCATCCGGGATATCGGCAGCGTGCATCTGCGACATCAGAGATGGCTCGAAGTAGCGCACGGCTTCGTAGCCGAGATAGCCAACCAGCCCGCCAGTGAAACGCGGCGCGTTCGGGACGCGGCTGGCATTGTAGCGGGACATCTCGTCCTGAAGGAAGCGCGTCGGGTCCTCGCCCCTCCTGAGCTCGACCGACCGGACGGAGTCGGCTTCGATGATCGTGATCACGCCATCCCGCAGGATATACCTGGCCTTGGGCGCCACGCCGATGAAGGAGTAGCGAGCGATCCGTTCGCCGCCTTCCACGGACTCGAGTAGGAACGAGGCGCCCTGCCCGCGCAGTTTGAGGTACAGGCTAACGGGGGTTTCCAGATCGGCCGAGATCTCTCGGACGATGGTTTCAATGGTGGCGGATTCATGAAGCATCGTTGTCGCTCCTTGATATAGCGGGCGACCACAAGGGTCGCCCCTATGGTTAAAAACAGAATCCCCTCCGTCCGTTGGGACGAGAGGGGACTCCCGTGGTGCCACCCAGGTTGAAGCTGCGGTTTTACAATAAATCCCTGTTGTGATGCAACAGGGATGGGCCAGCTTCACTCTTGTAGTCAGCTAGCGGATGTCGCTAAGTGACTCTGCCGTGATAACGGGTGCAGGTCCCGGATTGGGCTACTCACCCCTTCGTCTTCGCTCAGGGTTTCGCCCGTTCAACTCGGAGGGCCATTCGGCTTCTGCGCATTTGCCCGGTTCTCACCGCGTACTACCAGGCTCTCTAAAAACCGCCTTGAAGCGTACTCGTCCTCGTCAGCGTCTTTCTATGATATTGGACGGTATTCTATGCCTGAGGCGGCGGCATGTCAAGAGGCCAATTATTAGCCCGGCCGAGTTCAGCTTCGGCGCGCTCAGCCCTTGAATCTCGGATAGGTCCCCAGGATCCGCAGCATCAGCACATACTCAGCCAGATTGTCCAGCGCCTTGACCACTTGCGGCTCGTGCGCGGCGCCGGCGAAGTCGATGTAGAACAGATACTCCCACGGCTTGCCGGCCAGCGGCCGTGACTCGATCTTGGTCAGGTCGATATCGCGCAGAGCGAAAACGCTCAGGGCCCTGAACAGCGCGCCAGGTTGGCTCTTCAACGTAAACACGATCGAGGTCTTCGCCTCCCCATTCGGAACCACCGGCTCAGTTGCGATGGCCAGAAAGCGGGTGTAGTTCTCGGGGTTGTCCTCGATATTCTCCTGGAGGATCTGCATCTCGTACAGCTCCGCCGCGCGGCGCGAGGCGATCGCGGCGGTGGTCCGTTCGCCGCCGGCCTTGAGCATCTTGACGCTGCCCGCCGTGTCATACACCGGCTCCGTTTTCACGCCGAGGGCGCGCAGATAGCTGGCGCATTGTCCCAACGCCTGCGGGTGGCTAATGACGTGTTTGATCTGGTCCTTCTTGACCCCGGGAAACGCGATCAGGCAGTGCTGCACGCGCAGCGGATATTCCCCCACGATGTGCAGGTTGTTTTGGAGCAACAGGTCGTAATTCTGGTGGATGCTGCCGGCCAGGGAATTTTCGATCGGGATCAGCGCGGACTGGCTGGCGCCGCTGACCACCGCTTCGAATGCTTTGTCAAACGACTCGCACGGCACCGTCTCCACCGGTCCGTAGAAATCATACACGGCCTGCTCGCCATATGCGCCCGGCTCACCCTGATATGCGACTCGCATTATCTCTCTTCCAATCATTTTTGGGCGACGTGACGTCCCCCCTACTGCTGCTCGGCCCAGCCAACAATCGCGCGAAACCCGGCTTCCACTTCCTCATCCGATGCGGCGATCGTCATGCGCACGAATCCCTCGCCCTGCGCGCCAAATGCCTCACCGGGAACAAGCCCCACATTGGCTTCTTCCAGGATACGCTCGCAAATCTCGAGGGACGGCATCTTAAGCGCGCGCAGATCCAGAAAGAAATAGAACGCGCCGTTCGGCGGGATGACAACCACTTTCTCGCTTTCGAGCTCCCGGGAGATTTGCATGACCAGGTCACGGCGGCGGGCATAGGCAGTCCGCATTTCGGACGCAGCCTTTTGGATCCCGGGATCGCTCAAAGCAAACGCAGCCGCCTTCTGAATGAAAGGCGCGACGCACGTGATGGAGTTCTGTCCGGCTTTCAATGCATTCTCGATCACAACCTGGGGCGCAGCCAGATAACCAACGCGCCAGCCGGTCATGGCATAGGTTTTGGAGAGGCTGTGGACGAGCAGCGTGCGCTTCTTCGCGCCCGGGAGCGCGGCCGCGCTGACGGGTTTTTCGGCAAAGTACAGATTCTCGTACACCTCGTCGCTGATGACCCAAAGATCGTGCGCAGCGGCGAAGTCCTGCAATCTGGCCAGGTAGTCGCGATCGGGATACACGCCGGTCGGGTTTGAGGGATAGTTCAGCACGATGGCACGCGTCTTCGGGGTGACAGCCTTCTCCCATGCACCAAAGGTCGGGATGAACCCGTTCTCGGCGGGCGCGGGCACGCGCACCACCACGCCGCGCAACATGGTGACCATATTGGTGTGCGTCGCCCAGCTCGGGTCCGGGATCAACACTTCATCACCGGGATTCAGGATTGATTGCATCGCAGCGTAATACGCGTGCACGCCGCCGTGCGTAACCAGGATCTCGGTCTCCGGGTCGTAGATCAGCCCGTTGTCGCGACTCAGCTTGGAAGCGGCGGCCTGCCGAAGGTCCGCGAAGCCGCGGCTCGGCCCGTAATGCGTCCAGCCCGCTTCCATCGCCTTCAACGCCACGTCCACCACCGGGCGCGGGGTCGCGAAGTCCGGATCGCCCACCTGCAGGCCGATGACATTTCGTCCGCCGGCTTTGAGCGCGTTGATGCGGTCTGAGATCGAGACCGTGGCGGACTGGCGAATGGCTTCGAATTGGGTGTTCAGACTGGGCATCGAGTCTCCTTGGGCAATGATACCGTGCGAGCATGCAGTGTATCAAAATCCGGCAGCCCCCGTCAACCAAAGAAAAAGTCC
>DASXQN010000429.1:0-3398 GCA_036507155.1 Anaerolineales bacterium | reverse complement strand
TCCTGGTTACGAAAGTACTAAATAATAATTTAGTCTAACCTAAATTATTGTAGCCGAAAAAAAGAACCCCGTCAAGACGAGGTTTCCAGGTCCGCACTACGCCGGCCCGGTGCGCTGCGCGGCGGTTGGCTACGGCAGCAGGCCCCGGAGCTCCCGGACGCGAGCGCTGATCCGATCAGCCGCTCCGCGGCAAGTTGGCCCGAAGCTTGGTCCCGCGCCGATCAGCGCGCCGTCCGCCTGGGCCAATGCCGCATAGATGTTTCGCAGCAATCGCTTCGACTCCCCCGGTGCCGACCCGGTGGCGTGGAGCGTTTTGTCGATCTGCACGGTATGCTGGATCATGTGCGCAGCGAACCTGTGCAACCGATGGCGGATGGGGAAGCGAGTCTCTTCCCAGAAAGTGGAGGGCAGGTCAAGTTCCGCATCCGAGATCCGGCTGAACTCATCGATCAGACGGCTGTGCAGACCGGCATGATATTCGCGCATGCGCCCCAGAGGCGCATCGATCAACCCCTGATATTGCTCTTCGGTCAGCCCTTCCAGCCGCGCTTCATCTTCGTCGCTGTATCTCTCTGCGGTCCAATTACCGTTGCGGTGGCGTTCGAGGGCGAACCGCACCACCGTACTGAAGCCGAGGTCTGTGGTCAGAATATGTGAATAGACGCGTCGCACCGCCCATTCCTTCTCCGCCGGCGCGCGTTCCGACTCCTCGGCGCTCACGCCGAGCAGCGCGGCCTGCAGGTCAAGGTACTGCGCATGGTACTGTCGCACGATCCACTGGGCCTGCGTGGGCGGATTGCGCGCAGCCTCGAGTTGCACTGCGAGTTGCTGCAGCTCCTGGAGTGTGACGAAGAAGGCAAAGCGTTTGCCTTCTTCGTCGTGATCCTTCCACGTCCATGGGATGGCGAGATCTGCCTCCGTGAGAGGCAGCGCCAACGCAACGAATTCCTCTATTGCGCGATCAAGATCAGGATTCATGAAATTTATTTGGTCAGGCATACCTGAGATATTGCTACGACTGCACAAATATAGCATGATTCTCGTGAGCAGGGCGCGCCGCGCGCTGCGCGCTGCGATCACAGCGAGCGCCTGGCGAAAGTTATGATGACCTGCATGGGCGCCTTGCAGAGGCATCGCGCAATCACGTTCATGGCTCAAGATCGCCAGCCTGCATCGTGAATATCATCTAGTAATGGAAAAGATACACACGGTCGACCACTTTATGTGCTCATGAAGCTGTTTTCGTTCTGAATCACTTATCATCTTTATTAGAATATTTTAAGATAAAAGCATTGTATTCGCGTGCAAACTATGTATAATGTGACTAAGTAAATCGTATTTGCAATCGAATCAATGATGAATGCAATGACATGCACACATTCTGATTGCAGCAAGCATATGAGGAGTTGATGCGAGTTTGTGTTCTGTCTGACGAAGACTTTGAAGATTTCGATCCAAGTTCTTACCTCGACGAATATAAGTGGGATATCGTTAATGTCAAGGTCCCTGCACTTGACTTCATCCGCAGGCTCTCCAAACAAAAGACCTATGATGTATTTCTAAACCTGTGCACAGGCGCGGGCGATGAAGAACTGGGCATTGACGTCGTTCAGGCACTCGAGATTCTGAATCTGCCGTTTACCGGCGCGGATTCGCGTTTCTATGAACCGACGCGCGAACAAATGCAAGCCGTGGCTGAGATCCAGGGCGTTGGATTCGCGCGCGGCTTTCACGCGGTGTCACCGGACGAACTGTGGCTGGCCAAAGGCTTGCGCTATCCGCTCATGGTCAAGCATCCAAACAGCTACGGAAGCATGGGTATGACGCGCGAATCGCGCGTGGAGACGCCCGCGCAGCTTCGCAAGCAGGTGCAGCGCATCTGCAAGGAGTTCGGCAGCGCGCGCGTCGAGGAATTCATCGACGGGCGCGAATTCACGTGCATGGTCGTTGACAACCCGGATGACCTGTCGTCGCCGTTTGCATATCCGCCCGCGGAAATCCTATTTCCCAACGGCGAGACCTTCCAACACACGGAAGTCAAGTGGGACAGCAACGAAATGCGCTTGATCCCGGTGGAGGCGGACCTGGCCGAGCGCCTGCAGGATATGAGCAAGAAGATGTACCTGGGGCTTGGTGGCGTGGGCTACGGCCGCACGGATATTCGCATGGGTCCTGACGGCGAGCTGCACACGCTCGAGATCAATCCGAACTGCGGCATCCTGTACCAACCCGATGAGAATGGTCCCGCGGACGTACCGATCGAGTTTGATCCGGACGGCCACAGCGGTTTCCTGGATCGTATCTTCCGCTCGGCCATCCTGCGCCAGCAAATGCGCGTGCCGGTTCGAACCCGCGCACGCCAATACGCCAAGATCTAAATACATGAATTGAGAGATTGATGAGACCGCCCGGATTTTCGCCGGGCGGTCTCTCTCATTTTGGTCCTGCGGTTAAACGCACGCGTCGATGCAACGTTTCGGGAGAATACCCATCACTCAAAGCGCACCTCCGGAAAGCGCGCCGAAGGACCATCAAACAAATCCGTCTTACGGCCCTTGAGGGTGGCATCGAAGAATGCAATGATGTAAGTGTCCGCGATCTCGATCATACGCCCGCCATCGATCGGACCCTTGAAACCGAGCTGCGCCGAAATAGGCGAGAGCAGCGGCAGGTCGCTGAAGTCGTGATGCTTGGAACCCTCAACGCTGACGACGCCGAGACTCTGCGGCACGTGGAAATAGAAGCCCGCGAACAGTTGATTGTTCTTGCTGTCGATCTCATCCCGCCAAGACTGGCTGAACATGAAAAAGGCGGGTTGTGGATCGCCGGCAGCCAACACCTCGAGGGAAACCGGCGTCATGAACGGGTCGAGCGCGAGCACCGCCATGCAGCGCTCGTCCGTGCCGCAAAACTCGATGGCCGCGCCGCCGCCCGTTGAATGGCCATAGACGCCCACGTGTTCCAGATCCAGCGTGCTATAGAACGGCGTGCCGGGAGTGCGATTGAGCTGATCCAGGGTATCGAGCGCATACGAGATGTCTCCGGCCCATTGCTCGACCAGGGTGCGCGCGGCTGCATCGTACATATCTTCCGGCGCGCCGTCGGGCAGTGCAGCCGGGTTGTTGGGTGCGATCTGGCCGTCATCGAACACCGTGGTAACCGCTCCATACGCGTGCTGTATCGCGACTACCACGTAGCCGCGGCTGGCCAGTTCGATCGCCTGGCTGCTGTTCTGCGCGGCGAATCCGTTCCAGCCGTGCGAGAAGATGATGACCGGATAACCGCTGCTGGAAGGCGCCAGCGGCGCGTCCGCGTAGGCCGATGTTTTCACGAGCGCGAGGTGATCGAGGAAGAAAGGAGGGAAATGCAGGAATTCAGAGATGGCAGGGCCAAAGACA
>DASXQN010000428.1:0-10920 GCA_036507155.1 Anaerolineales bacterium | reverse complement strand
GTTGGGAATTTGCGACCGCCGTCGCGTGTCATATCCTTGGCGTGAATGCTTTTGACCAGCCGGACGTGCAGGATGCGAAAGACCGGACCAAGGCGAAGATCGCTGCGTACAAGATCGCTGGAAAACTTGATGAAGATAAGCCCGTCAAAGCTGCACGAGCAAAATCTGCGCTAAATAAATTCCTGGGACAGGTGCAGCCGGGCGACTACGTGGCGATCAATGCATTCCTACCCCGCAACCCCAAGACTGCAGCCGCACTGACGCGTCTCCGAACGTCCATCCGCAGTAAGACCGGAGTCGCGACAACGCTGGGGTTCGGGCCGCGCTTCCTGCATTCGACCGGGCAACTCCATAAGGGCGGGCCAGACAGCGGCATCTTCCTGCTCCTGACGAGCGATCAAACCAAGGACGTCGACATCCCTGGCGAAGGCATGAGTTTTGGGACGCTGGAGCGCGCGCAAGCGCTTGGGGACGCCGAGGCGCTGGCTGCCCGCGGCAAGAGGCTCCTGCACATTCATCTTTCCAAGGCTGCCGACGTGCGACTCTTGGTGGAGGCCCTGAAATGAGCGATCTGGTTCAACTACGCTGTGTGGCTTGCAGGGCCGGCGAGCCGACCGTTACCGATGCTGAGATCGAGCAACTTAAGCCTCAGGTGCCGGATTGGCAGATTAAGGAAGTCGACGGGGTTAAGCGGCTGGAACGCACCTTCAGGTCCAAGGACTTTGTCGAGGCGCTCGCATTCACGAACAAGATCGGCACGATCGCGGAAGAAGAGGGCCATCATCCGCTGATCATCACGGAGTGGGGCCGTGTAACCGTGCAATGGTGGACTCACAAGATCAAAGGGCTGCATCGCAACGATTTCATCATGGCGGCGAAGACCGATCAGCTCGCACAATCCTAAAACTTTGCGCTTCGCGCCTACAATTTTTTGCGCAGCTTCTTCAGCGACGCCCGGCCCCGGGCGTCGAAAATTTTCAGTACGATGGGCTGACCCGCGGCCCAGCCCACAAAATGTCCCGCCAACGATTCGGCGCCCTTGAGCGGCGTTGGGATCGTGACGAACGGGCTGAAGTCAAGGTCCCGCTGATCGATCTGATATTTGTAGAGGTCCAACTGCCGGACCTTTGGCGCGGCCTTCAAGAACGTGCGCAGTTCCTCGAGTTCCTTGGCCGAGAGCCATTGCGGCAAATCTGACGTCGCTTTGAAATCGCAGACGAGCGCCAGGTCCTGGAGCAGTCTTTTTTCTTTGCGCGTGAGTTTGCATTCCTTTGTACGGAAGTAAACCACGTCCGGGTCGGGTTGGACGAGCGGCCGCAGCCAAAGGCGATTCACGGTCGTACGGATGGCGTTCTTCGCGCCGGGCATCGCCAGATTGTAGAGCTGTCGGGCGTCGCGATGGTTTTCCCACTCGTTCGACACATCCGGCCCCACCCGCAGCGCGTCGCACAATCCGAGCGAGGGGATGATGGGCGCGCCGCAGGTCAGGAAATACGTGTCGGTCCCCATCGCCTCGCGGAGCACCTGCAGGCCGCGGCGATATGCGGCTTCGCGTGGCATGTCGTCGTGTCGCCGACCTTCGAGTGCCCCGGCGTAGAGGAAGTCCAGTTTGATGTAGTCGAAACCCCAAGCTCGCACTTGCTTCATAAGGTTCGCCAGCCAGTCCGACACGGCAGGATGTGTGGTGTCTAGCGCGTAAAGCTGTTCGCCCCAATTGAATGCCGCCGAGACCAGCTTTCCGCGACCGTCGCGCAGGAACCAGTCGCGATGTTCACGAAACAGCCGGGACGACTTCACCGCGATGAGCGGCGCCAGCCACAGCCCGGCCCTGCGGCCGGTGGATCGGATTTTGTCAGCGAGGGCGGTCATCCCCGCCGGGAATTTTGCGTTTGCTTCCCAGTCGCCGACCGCAATTTGCCAGCCATCGTCGACCTGAAGCACATCGAAGGGCAGATCGCCAAGGTCACGGAAGATCTTGTCCAGGATCGGTTCATCGATTTCGGTGTACAGGCTGTACCAAGAGCACCACACCCGCGGCGCCGGCAGGCCGCGCGCTTTCCCAAATCGCTCCGCGAGAAGTTCAGCATACGCTTCGAATACGGTATGCTTTGCCCCGTAGGCGGCAAGCCATTCGCCGTTTCCGCCCTCAAACCAACCTTCGAGCCGCGCTCCGGCGCCTCCTTCAGTTAATGCGACGTGCGCATCCGTGCCGAGCGCGCCCAGCAGGAGCGCGTTCCCGTCATCGAACTCGACCGCGCCGACCCACGATCCATTCGGTTGCTTTTCCCGCGCGTAGCGGAGGTCGGTCTGCATCGGGTGAAGGAGGTGGGGTTTTGGGATCGGCAAGGGATGCAATTCCGTCCAAGCGGCCAGGGACCACGACTGCCAGCCATGGCGGAAGAATCGGATCGGAGGCCGCGGCAGGCTCAACGTCACGCGCGCGCCGGCCAGCTGCACGAAGTCGCGGCGTTCCCGGATCTCGTCCGCGCTGATCGCCAGGCGAATCCCTTCCAGGTCGACGATTTGATCCATCCGCCAATTATCTATGCACACGCCGCAATGCGCAAGCGTTGACCCAGTTTTTGATCTGTGGCATAATCGCTGTGACACAACAGCGTCGATGGGAACGAGTAGGTCCGCAAAGTTGAAAGCGAGCCCGGAAAAGGTGAGAGCCGGGTCAACCGATCGGATCGAATATCCTCCCGGAGCTTCGACCCGAAACCCTGGCCCAGGGGAGTAGGCGAGACGGAATCGCCGGCCGTTATCCAGGTTGCGGAAATCTTCGATCAGGTTTCCGGTCAAGCGCCCGTCTTCCGTCTTGCGTGACGGCCCGGGAAGCAGAGTGGTACCGCGTGAGCCAGGCTCTCGTCTCTGAGTGGAGACGGGAGCTATTGTTTTAACCGTCATTGCGAGGAGCGTAGCGACGAAGCAATCTCCTATTAAGCGATGAGATTGCCACGTCGCCGCTTAGCGGCTCCTCGCAATGACATGAGGTCGGAGGCTGAATGTTCAAACCGGTGTCTTCAAGGCTCGATGTGACCGCCATGGAAGAGGGCGTGCTCAAGTATTGGAAGCAGCAGGCCATCTTCAAACAATCGGTCGAACAGCGCAAGGGCGGGCCCGAATACGTCTTCTACGAAGGGCCGCCGACGGCCAACGGCAAACCCGGCGTGCACCATGTCCTGGCGCGCGTCTTCAAGGATATGTTCCCGCGCTACAAGACCATGCGCGGCTTTCATGTCGCGCGCCGCGGCGGTTGGGATACGCACGGCCTGCCCGTCGAGATCGAAGTGGAAAAGCAACTCGGTTTCAATAACAAGCAGCAGATCGAGGAATACGGCATCGATCGCTTCAACGAGTTGTGCAAACGCTCGGTCTTTACCTACATTCAGGATTGGGAACGCCTGACCGACCGTATCGCATTTTGGGTCGACCTCGAAGACGCCTATGTAACCTACACCAACGACTACATCGAGTCTGTTTGGTGGATCCTCAAGAACCTGTGGGACAAAGACCTGCTCTTCAAGGGGTACAAAGTCGTGCCGTATTGTCCGCGCTGCGGCACGCCTCTTTCGGACCACGAAGTCCATTATCCGGATGCGATGCGCGAGACGGACGATCCATCAGTGTTCGTGCGCATGCCGCTGGTAGACAAACCCGGCACCTCGCTGTTGGTCTGGACCACCACGCCATGGACACTGCCGGGCAACGTCGCGGTGGCCGCGCACCCGGAAGTGGATTATGTGACGGTCGAGCGCACGACGGAAAGCGGCGGCTCGGAAAAACTCGTGCTCGCGAAATCCCTGGTGGAGAGCGTCTTCCAAGGCGAGGAAGTCAAGATCCTTGAGACCTTCAAGGGGAAGAAACTCAAGGGCGCCAAGTATCATCCGCTGTTCACGTTCGTGCCTCCCACGAAGCCGGCGCATTATGTTGCGCTGGCCGAGTACGTCACCACAGAGGACGGTACCGGCCTGGTGCACATCGCGCCCGCCTTCGGCGCCGAAGACCTGGAGGTGGCGCTGGAATACGATCTGCCGGTGTTGATGACCGTGCAGCCCGACGGAACATTCATTCCCGAGGTAACGCCGTGGCGCGGTCAGTTCATCAAGCATGCTGATCCGCTGATCATCCAGGACCTGCGAGCCCGCGGCCTATTGTTCCGGGCGGAAACCTTCACACACACCTATCCGTTCTGCTGGCGCTGCGGGACGCCGCTGATGTACTACGCCCGCGATTCCTGGTTTATCCGCACGAGCGCCTACCGGGAACGCCTGGTCGAACTGAACAACACCATCAATTGGGTGCCCGAGCATGTCAAAGAGGGCCGCTTCGGGAATTGGCTTCAAAACAACATCGACTGGTCGCTGTCCCGCGAGCGCTATTGGGGCACGCCGCTCCCGGTTTGGGAGTGCGACCTGTGCAGGCACCGCGAGTGCATTGGATCGGTTGAGGACCTGGCCGCCAAAGCCGGCCGCGACCTGAGTGACCTTGACCTGCATCGCCCGTACGTGGACCAGGTCAGCTGGGACTGCCCGGACTGCGGCGGCAAGATGCAGCGCGTGCCCGATCTGATCGACGTCTGGTTCGACTCAGGCTCGATGCCGCTTGCCCAATGGCATTACCCGTTCGAAAACAAGGACATGTTCGAGGCGCAATTCCCCGCGGATTACATCTGTGAGGCGGTCGATCAAACGCGCGGCTGGTTTTACTCGTTGCATGCGATCAGTACACTGCTCTTCGACAAGATCTCCTTCAAGAACGTCATCTGTCTTGGACTGATCCTCGATGGCGAAGGCCGTAAGATGTCAAAATCCAAGGGCAACATGATCGTTCCCTGGGATGTTTTGAACGTGCATGGGGCAGACGCCTTCCGCTGGTATTTATATACTGCGACGCCGCCGGGAATCGAACGGCGCTTCTCCACGGATTTGGTCGGAGAGGTCATCCGCAGCTTCACGCTTACGTTGTGGAACGTTTACGCGTTCTTCGTGACATACGCCAATCTGGACAAACCTCACGTGACCAGCGTGCCGATGATCGCAAGTGATCTTGACCGCTGGCTGATCTCCGAGCTTAACGTGCTGGTACGGGATGTTACGAAAGCTTATGAGCAATACGACGTCCCTGGCGCCACGCGTCCGGTCCAGGCGTTTGTGGAGCGGCTCTCCACCTGGTACGTGCGCCGGTCCCGCCGCCGCTTCTGGAAGAATGAATCAGACATCGACAAGCACGCAGCGTACTCTACGCTCTATACGGCGCTCGTGACGGTCGCAAAGCTGCTTGCTCCGGCGATGCCATTCATCGCGGACGAGCTCTATCAGAATCTGGTACGGTCGCTGGACGAGACCGCGCCGGCCTCGGTCCATCTGGCTGAGTGGCCCACCGCCATGCCTGAATTCATCGATGAGTCCCTCAACCGGGACATGGAATTGATCATTCGCCTGGTTTCGCTTGGTCATGCCGCGCGGCAGAAGGCCAACCGCAAGGTCCGGCAGCCCCTGGCCGAGGCGGCTTTCTCCGTCGGCAACGCGACCGAGCGAAAGGCGCTCGAGTCGTATGCCGCGATCGTGGCGGAGGAGTTGAACGTCAAGCACGTGCGCCTCCTCGACACGGCGACGGAGGCGGTTTCGCACGTCGTCAAACCGCTTCCGAAGCAGCTTGGCCAAAAATATGGCAACAAATTCCCTGCCCTCCAGCAGGCGATTCTGGCCCTCGACCCTGAGAAGGCAGCCCGCACGCTGCTGTCCGGCCAGCCGCTTCACGTGCTCGTCGATGACACGGAATATGAGATCCTGCATGACGAGGTGGAAGTCAAGGCCCAGGCCAAGGAGGGCTTCGCGGTGACGGAGGACGGCGCGTACGTGGCGGCGCTTGTCACAGAGCTCACCGCTGAACTTCTCAAGGAGGGGCTTGCCAGGGAATTCGTCCGGCGCGTGCAGGACCTGCGCAAGACCGCCAATTTGGATGTGGCGGACCGCGTCAAGCTCTATGTGCAGGCCTCACCTGCTTTGCGCTCCGCCCTGAAAAACCACCGCGAGTACGTCACGGCCGAGACGTTGGCAACGAAGCTGTCGTTTGCCAAGTTCCCCAAGGACGCCGTCACCGCCGAGGATGAATTCGAGGGCGAAAAGGTCACCGTCGGGCTGGTCAAGGCTTAGCCGGGCGGCTTCTGGTCATTAATGCGGGTGACAAATTCGGATTTCGGTGTTTAATATAGAGATTGAAGTACTGCCATCCCAAAGGAGAGATTCATGAAACGCGTTTCGTATTATCGGGATTCTCTGTTTATCGGCCTGCTCGGCACGATGTTCTTTGTTCCCAGCGTATTTGCCCAGGGTGGGACCAATGATATCGGCAGCCCCTTCGCGCCCATCGTGGCGGGCTCGCTGACCATCGAGCGGCTTTTGCAGCTGATCCGAAATATCCTCAGCCCGGACCCGGAGCAGGGCTTCCTGCGCCGCGGCAGCAAGGCGCTCAGATATTACACCACCCTCGGCGGCACGGGCCTCGGCCTGGCGCTGGCCTTCTCGAGCAATCTGCGCCTGCTGGCCACCACCGGGATCACGTTGTTTGATCCAACGGTCGATGCTGTATTAACCGGCATCGTGATCGGGATGGGCACGGAACTCGTGCATGAGGTCATCGGTGTGGCGGTCGAAGGCAAGAACGTCTTGCGCGCCACCGCTGTGGCCAAAGAAGAGGAAGCCGTCGGCTGATTGAATGCGACCTGCTCTGATTTTCAGGACGGGGATGGCAATCATTGCCATCCCCGTTTTAGGTGCATGTGAATATTTCCAAGGTTGAGCAAGTAGACGACGAACTTGTGGCTGCGTTTGCACGGCTCGTGCCGCAGCTTACGGCCAACGATCCGCCGCCAGCGCGGGATGAGCTGGTCGCGCTGTTAGCATCAGATTCAGCCACCCTGCTTGTAGCCCGCGATGGGTCCGGGTCGATCGTCGGCGCTCTATCCTTAACGATATATCGCGTGCCGACGGGCCTCCGGTCGATCATCGAAGATGTGATCGTGGACGAAGGCGCGCGCGGGCAGGGGATCGGGGAGGCGCTTGTACGGCGCGCGCTGGAGATGGCGCGGGCAGCCGGGGCCAGCGGCGTCGCGCTGACGTCCAATTCGCAGCGAGCGGCGGCCAACCGGTTGTATCTACGGATGGGTTTTGCCCGTCGGGACACCAATTCATACCTGTACAAGTTTTGAATCCGAGGGCGCCCCTTAAGAATCAAGAGCGGACAGGATTCTGGCCGCTCTTGATTCTATTAATACTGAGCTGATCTATTTCTTCTTCCCGTGACCTTTGCCGTGACCATGACCCGTGTTCTGCTGGCCGTGGGTGGTCCCATTCTCACTGGTGGCGGTCGTCAGGGCCTCATCAGACCCCTCTTCGTCGCTCTCGGCGTGACCAGACATGATCTGCCCGAGATTCTCGCCCTGCTCAAGCGCCTTCTTAAATTCTCCCCAATTCTTCGGCGTGGAGCCATCGGGCATTTCGATGCCGCTGTAATCGTGGTTTTTCTTTGCATCCACGATCGTTTCGAACATCTCCGAGCCTCCACCCAGCGCCTGGCTCATCCAGAGCGCTTGGGCGATCACGCCGAATCCAACGCCGTCTTCATGCACGGACATGACGGTGTCATAGTCCACGCCGAAGAACTCCGATAAGATCAGCGCAACCGGGTGCTGTGCTTCCTCGGTAACTTCATCCGTAATGACCAGGGCAGGATCAATTTCGATGGGTTCACCGATGGCCGCATCATTAACCACCGGCTCGCCGGCAGGGTCAAGGGTGACCAGGCCCAAGCTGACCGCGTCGTCGACGGTCAGGCGCACCGTTTGGGTGGCGCCCAGGTCGTCCAGGACGTCGACTACTACTGTGGTCTCACCGGTGGTCGCGTCGGTCTCGAGGGTGATGCTCTGCACGGTGCCGGTGATCGGCGTGGCTTCCTCGAGCGCCGGGGCGGCGAACGCGGTGCCGGTTAGGGCGAGCATCAGGATAAGCGCCAGGCCGATGCTGGAAAGGAACTTTCTTTTCACGGTAACCTCCGTCATCTTGGGGGAAATTGTGCCGGGGTCGATTGGCACACTTATAGGACGAACAATCCCCGCTAAGGTGATGGCAGTTTGCAATTTTGATAGGAACCCGGAGATTGCTGTAATCGTGCTGTTCGCAAGTCGCCTTCGGGCACTGAATTGACTTCCGACATATTCTACGGTCCGGTCGGATTGAATCTCCGGTAGTCTCCGGGTGTATCCAGATCCTCGATCAGGCTCGGGGAATCTATGTTTACGTACTCGATTTCGGATGCGTTTGAATTCAGAAAGTCGCGCGCCGTCTGCGGCGGCCCGAGATCGGCAAGTCGGCTCCATAAGGAACGCGCGATCAGCCACGGATGCCCTCGGCGCATATGATAGCTTGGAACGACGAGAACGCACTCCCGATCGCGAAAGGCCGTGCAGACGCGCTCTACTGTCGTTTTCTGGACCTGAGGCTGGTCTCCAAGGCCGATCAGGGCCGCGCTTGTCCCCGGCCCTGATGCGGCCAGACCGCATTGTATGGAGCTGAGCATTTCACCCTCTGCGTAGTTAGCATTGAAAACGGTGCGCACATTCGCGCGGCCGGCGAGATGGGATACCACCCGTTCATGTGCACTACCGGTCACGACCAGTATGTCGTCAATGCCCGCTGCCTGAAAGACGGAGATGACATGACCCAGTACCGAGTCTGTGCCCCAGGGCAGCAACATTTTTTGCCGCCCCATGCGTTTGGATTCGCCGGCGGCGAGAATGATGGCGGAGATCATAATGTGTTGTCTGAGACCAGACGGGCGTACTGTTCCGGCGTATCTACGTCGAGCAGCAAACGGTCGTCGTGCCAAGGCAGATATTCGATTCTATATTTTGAGAAGATCGCGCGTCCGCCGACATCTCCCTTCAACTCGAGCAGATCACCGAAGGTGACCCGGTCGAAAAGTACTGGGTTGGCGCGCTGATCCATCACGAGCGGCGCGAGTACCGGAGGCAGAGCCAGCGAGTGAGCTTCCACTAAGGCATTTAGTATCGAGGCGGTCACCTGCGGCTGATCCACCAGCAGAAAAATGGCTGCGCCGGACTCATTGGAAGCGGCTAGCTGTGAAACGCCTGCGCGAATCGAGGAGGCCTGACCTTCTCGCCAATCCTCATTGCGAACAATTTGGATCGGGAGTCCACTCAGCGCCGCCTCAACGTTCTGCGAGTCGGCGCCAGTCAAAACAATAACGGGGGAGAGGCCGGCGGCGAGCGCCGTGCGCGCCACTGCGCGCACGAATGGCTGGCCGCGCCAATCCAGTAGCTGCTTCGTGCGTCCGAACCTCTGACTGGCGCCCGCGGCCAGGATGATGCCGGCAACCTCTTCGTGCGCCGAGTAGATCATATTCTGCTTGAGGCTGGCCACAACCACAGTCTTAAAAGCGGGCAGAAGTTGCCGCGCCATCTTTCCGGCGGCGGCCTGCAGATCGGCGTTGTCCGCCTGATTTAGCAGCGCGACGCGTCGCGCCCCGGCTGGAATATTCTTGAGTCCGCCTTCCGCGTGGGAGAGCACGAGTACAACATCTTGCGGCGAAACCGTCTTGCCGGGTTGTGTTTCAGCTAACGATGCGAAGATTTCGGGTCTATGGATCCACTCTTCGCTGACGGGGCGACCGAGGCCGCTCAAGCCCGCCACGACGACCACCAGGTCAACGAAAGCGGGTATCGGTGGTTCGTGCTCAGCCGGCGCCTTGAGAGGCTGGCTGCGCGAGCCATCCGCCTCGATCAGCAGGGGCCAGCCATTGGCTTCGCATTTTTCGCGTAGCCACGACAGAACTACCGGATTCAATGGCTCGGTTCTTTCGGCCTTGACGGGCCCCGTAATCAACGTCACCGCGGTTTCGGCGGCGTAAAAATTCTGGAGTTCGGAGGTGGATTGTACGGGGAGGTGTCGATCGGCCAATTTGGCCTGCTCGGCGGCGAGGTGGGTGGTGGCTGTGACGATCACCGGCGGTTTGAGCTCGCGTGCGAGCTTGAACATGGCCGTCGTTTTCCCGCCCGCGCCGACGAAGGCAACAAGCGGCTGGCTCGACACTCTGAGCGCCTTGAAAAGGTTCATGCTTGCCAAAGGCTTGCGCGCAGATCGGGCTTCGAGAGGATCGCCTCGAGAATGGCGCCTCCGATCGCGAGTGATTTATCCGAGACGAGCAGGCACGCGGCGGCGTCTTCGCGCAGATCCACATCGCCTATCTTTTCGCCCTTCGTCACTGCCAAGCCGGGCCGGATTAAGCCGCGCAATATGCCCGCGAACGGCGCCGTGACTTTCACGCCTGCTACGTCCGCGATGACGTCGCCCTCATCTACGTGCGTGCCGATCTTGGCAACACCTTGCAAAATCCCGTCCTGCGGGGCGCGCAGGACGCGGCGGGAGTCGCCCTCCGGCTGCGCGGAATCGGCCTGCGTGGTGCCGTCCCAATAGACGCGACCGAGAGTGTGGCTGCGCCGCGTCTCGATCACGGCGTCGCAGTCCCGTCCGGCGCGGAACCCAGGCCCAAGCCCGATGTGAAGCGCAATCCTTGCAGGTAGTCTCTGCGGGGTTGTTTTTAGCATGCGCGCGTCGACCAGCACTCGAAACGTGTAGCGCTCGTCCGCCAGGATCGAAGCCGTCGGATCCACCAGGATCGGGATTTGATCCTGAGTGAGGATGCTATCGATCTCGTCTGGTGCGGCGCGCTGTGCGGTCACGCCCTCGACCGTCATCCTGCCTTCGTAGATCGCTTCGGAAAATGCAACGGTGCGCCGGACGGCCAGCGGCTCACGTAGCTCGCTGATCACAATGCGCAAACCGGCCCGATGCAAACGCAGCGCAACGCCGGAAGCCAGGTCGCCACCACCGCGCACCA
>DASXQN010000427.1:0-9989 GCA_036507155.1 Anaerolineales bacterium | reverse complement strand
TACCATTGTCATGATTATTATATGCAAGAAATGCAGCGGACTCCATCTGGAGCCCGCTGCACTTTGGGGTTAAGCGCTGACAACCTTTTCCAATGATTGCGGCTGCGCGCCCTACTCGTCCTCGCCCGCCAGCAATTTGATGCGTTCCCAGGGTTTGAGCGACTCATCTTCGGCCATCAGAGTCTTCATCTGGACCATCTCATCGCGGTACGCGGCAGCCTTCTCGAATTCAAGATTCTTCGCCGCTGCCTTCATCTGCTTCTCGAGTTCATCCACGATCTTGCGCAGTTCGCTGCGCGGGATGCCGCCCGGACCCTGCGTTTTGTACTCTCCCTTGCCCTCAGCCACTGTCTTGACGGTCATCTCTTCGGTGAGGTCATGGATTGCCTTGGTGATGCTGATAGGCACGATCCCGTTCTCTTCGTTGAATTTGACCTGCTTGGCACGGCGGCGGTTGGTCTCGTCGATGGCGCGGCGCATGGAGTCGGTCTCTTTGTCGGCATACATGATGACGCGCCCATTCACGTTGCGGGCGGCGCGGCCGATCGTCTGGATCAGGGCCGTGCCCGAGCGCAGGAAGCCCTCCTTGTCCGCATCCAGGATCGCTACGAGCGAGACCTCCGGAAGATCCAAACCCTCGCGTAGCAGGTTGATGCCCACGATCACATCGTAGACGCCGAGTCGCAAGTCTCGCAGTATAGCGATGCGCTCCAGGGTCTCGACCTCCGAGTGCAGATAATGCACTTTGATGCCGAGCTCCACCAGGTAATCGGCGAGGTCTTCCGCCATCCGCTTCGTCAGTGTCGTAACCAGCACCCGTTCGCCTCGCTCGACGCGTTGTTTGATCTCGCCGACTAAGTCATCGACCTGGCCCGTGGTGGGCCGAACCTCCACCTCCGGATCCACCAGGCCCGTGGGACGGATGATCTGTTCGACGACCTGGTCGGCCCGCTCGAGCTCGTAAGGGCCAGGCGTGGCGGATGTGTAGATCGTATTGCCCATTACCTGCTCGAACTCGTCGAACTTGAGCGGCCGGTTATCAAGCGCGGACGGAAGCCGGAAGCCGTACTCCACCAGCGTCTCCTTGCGGGCGCGGTCGCCGTTATACATGCCGCGGATCTGCGGAATGGTCATATGGCTTTCGTCCAGCACGAGCAGGTAATCGTTGGGCAGGAAGTCGATCATCGTCCACGGATGAGTGCCGGGCGCGCGGCGATCGAAGTGGCGAGAGTAGTTCTCGATGCCCGAGCAATACCCCACTTCCCTCAGCATCTCCAGATCGTAACGGGCACGCTGCTCAAGCCGCTGCGCCTCCAGCAACTTCCCGGTTTCCTTGAAGAATTTCAGGCGCTCTTCGAGTTCGGCTTCGATGTCGGCGATGGCGTCCTTGGTCTTCTCGGCATCCGTCAGATATTGCTTGGCGGGATAGATCGACACCTGCGGCTGCTCGGCGAAGATCTCGCCGGTCACGCGGTTGAACTCGGTAATGCGTTCCACTTCATCGCCGAAGAACGTGATTCGATAACCGCGCTTGTCCTCGTACGCCGGAATGATCTCGAGCGTATCGCCGCGCACGCGGAACGTGCCGGATTTCAGCTCCATATCGTTGCGCTGATATTGGGATTCGACCAGGTGCCGGATGAGCGCGTTGCGCCGGTGGATCTCGCCCACGGCCAGCGATACGGTCCCCTTCCCGAACTCTTCAGGGCTGCCCAGGCCGTAGATGCACGAGACGGACGCCACGATGATCACATCCCGCCGGGACATCAGCGACGTCGTGGCCATCAGCCGCAGCCGTTCGATCTCCTCGTTGATCTCGGTCTCTTTTTCGATGTACAGGTCATGCCGCGGCACGTAGGCCTCCGGCTGATAGTAATCATAGTAGGAGACGAAATAGGAGACGGCATTCTCCGGAAAGAATTCCTTGAACTCCGAATAAAGCTGTGCGGCCAGTGTCTTATTGTGGGCCATGATCAGCGCCGGCATTTGCAGTTCCTGGATGACCGACGCGATCGTAAAGGTCTTGCCAGTTGCGGTTGCGCCGAGCAAAACCTGATGCTGCTTGCCGCTGCGGACGCCTTCCACAAGATCTTTGATGGCTTCGGGCTGATCGCCGGTCGGCAAAAACGGAGCGCTGAGCTTGAATTCCATGATCACATCCTGGGCTGGGTGATTCTTCAATGGGGAACGGACGTTCTATTATAGCATAAACAAAAACTGAGGGCGAATCCGGGTCGCCCTCAGCGGTGAGTCGAGAGTCGGTAACGGGCGCGCGGGCCGAAGGTCGGCTACGGAGCCGGCATGGGCGGGTACGTGCCCTCGGGTGCGTACCAGTCTTGGGGGTTGACTCCCCCGCTCACCTGTCCGGCCAGCACGGAGACGTCGATCAGGCTGTGGTCGGTGCAGGCGGCGCTCAGACCGCACGGCACAGCCTGGCTGTAGCCGCCGGCCAGTCCAGACGGAAAGCCGTTGCCGCCGATGGAGTACGCCACGACGTGATACGTGGCCGGAGGCAAGTTGTCGATCTGGTAGGTGTTCTGGTTCTGCAGCGTGTCGACGTAAAAGTATTGATCGATGTCGACGCGATACGCGACGACCCGCAGAGGCGGAATTCCTTCTGCAGGATAGCTCAGGCTGCCCGAAATGCTGCCGGCCGACGCATTCGGATTCGCGGTTAACGCGATCTTGGTCATCATGGGAGCGGCTTCGGTGAGTTGCTGCGCGACCTGCGTCTCGATGGCGGGCACTTGTTGTGTCAGCGCTTCGAGGGTTTGCTGGATCCCTTCGGGCAAGCCGATGCCGCCCACCGAGCAGAACAGCGAAGCGATCGCCAGGATCGAAACGACGGCTAATATCTTTCGAATTTGCATGTGAACCTCCAGGTCTTTCAAGAATCTAGGGAACAGGATATGCCGGGAACGATCCATCCGGCGCGTACCAATCCGCCGGCTGGATCCCGCCGACAAATTGCCCGGCGTTGACGTGCACTGCGATCAGGCTGTGATCCGTGCAGCTGACACTCAGTCCGCACGGCACGGCCTGGGTATAGCCGCCCGCCAGCCCTGACGGGAAACCGCCCCCGCCCACTGTGTAAGCCACCACGTAGTACGAGCCGGCCTCAAGGCCCGCGATCTGATAGCTGCTCGCTCCGGCGTCGGTGATCGTGTAATAGTAGTCGGTCGGCGCGCCGCCTACCTTAAAGGCGACGATCGCCATGGCCGGCAACGCTTCGGCCGGGTAGCTGAGCGTCCCGGCGATGAAGCCGGTCTGGATCGGGGTCGGTATGAATGGTGCGCCGCCGCCCGGCATCGTGGGATACAACTCCGGCCCGCCGTACCAATTCACAATGTCGATGCCCTGCGTGACAACGCCGGCGTGCACCGCTACATCGATCAGTTCAAAACTGGTGCATCCCTGATGCATCCCGCACAAACCGTATTCGTCATAGGCGCCGGTCAGTTGCACCGGTGAACCCGAGTCGCTGAGCGGATACGCGACGATATGGTAGGACGCCTCAGGCAAGTCATTGATCACATACGATCCTTGTCCCTGGGGCGTGTCGACCCAGAAGAACGCATCGGAACCGGCTTGGAATGCGACGACGCGCATCGCCGGCACACCCTCAGACGGAAACAGCAGGGCACCGGCGATGCCACCGTTCGCGGCCTGCGGAGTCGGCGTGGACGTTGCCGGTGCAGCGCTTGGAGCCGCCTGAGTCAACTGGGAGGATACCTCTGTTTGCAGCAGGGGAACCTGCGCGGTCAGGGCTTGCATCGTCCCCTGCACCGCTTGTTGTACATCCTGCGGCAGGGCTGAGCAATACGAAATGACGAACGTGACGAGCACACACAAAAACAGGGCTTTTCGGAAACGCATCTTTTTCTCCATTGTGAGATTAGGCTGGGATTCTAACGGACAGGTCCAAGATCTCTAATGCGACGTAGGTACCAAGGAGAGAATTTCGAGCAGGCGGGGCTGCCAATTGGGATCCTTGCCGATCGCGCACCAGTACGCGCCCTTCCCGCCTCGAATCCCCGGACCGAGGTCTGGCAGCCGTTCCGCGGCTTTTTCCTCGGCTGCGGAGGGATACCGCAAGACAACCTGGCCGCCCTCCCAGTTGATGCCGGCCAGGCCAGCCGCCTCGGCACGCAGCTTGACCTGCATTTGATAGAAGAGATTCTTTACCATCTCAGGTGGCGGACCAAATCGATCGTTGAACTCGGCAGCCAGGGCATCGATCTCGCTCTGATCGCGCAGGTCGGCGATGCGCCGATACAGCCGCAGCCGCAGGTCTTGATCGGCGATGTAGTCGCTGGGAATGCCCACGGCCAGGGGCAGCTCGACGTTGACCGGCATGGCGATCGGCGCGTTGAAGCTCGCGAACGGTGAACTAGTCTCGCCGGCCGGCGCGTTGGCGGCGCGGCGCAAGCGGCGCACCGCGTCTGCCAGCAGTCGCGTGTACAGATGGAATCCCACCGCAGCGATGTGTCCGTGCTGACGCGTCCCGAGCAGGTCGCCCGCGCCGCGAATCTCAAGATCGCGCATGGCGATCGAATAGCCCGCACCCAGCTGCGTATTCTCGGCAATGACCTCCAGGCGCTGTTGGCCCTCCAACGTAGGCGACAACTTGCCGTGGCGGAAGAAGTAAGCGTAGGCGCGCATCGCGCCGCGCCCGACGCGTCCCCGCAGTTGATAAAGCTGGGCCAGGCCGAACGTATCGGCGCGGTCCACGATCAGCGTATTGGCGTTGGGGATGTCCAGCCCGGATTCGATGATGGTGGTCGAGAGCAGGATGTCGATCTGGCCGCTGTTGAAGCGATGCATAACATCCGCCAGCTGCTGCTCCGGCATTTGGCCATGCGCGATATCGGTGCGCGCCTCGGGCACAAGTTTTTGAAGATGGATCTGCATGGCATCGATGGTATGGACGCGATTGTGCACGAAGAAGATCTGGCCGCCGCGTTCCAGCTCGCGCAGAATGGCCTGCCGGACAAGCCGCGGCGAGTAGGGACCGACGTGGGTGACGATCGGCAGGCGTTCCTCCGGCGCCGTGTTGAGGTTGCTGATATCGCGCACGCCGGTCAGCGCCATGTACAGCGTGCGCGGGATCGGCGTGGCCGTCAGCGTGAGCACATCCACCTCCGTGCGCAGTTTCTTCAGATGTTCCTTGTGTGTCACGCCGAAACGCTGTTCTTCGTCGATGATCACCAGGCCGAGATCCTTAAAATACACGTCGGACGAGATCAACCGGTGCGTGCCGATGACGATGTCCACTTCGCCCATGGCGAGTTTAACCAGGATCTCATCCTGCTCGCGCGGTGTACGAAATCGCGAGAGCATCTCCACCTTCACTGGGAACGCTGCCAGTCGCTGCGTGAAGGTTTCGTAATGTTGCTGCGCGAGCACGGTGGTCGGCACGAGAATGGCAGCCTGTCGTCCGTCCATGACCGCTTTGAAGGCGGCGCGCAACGCGACTTCGGTCTTTCCGTAGCCAACGTCCCCGCACAGCAGGCGATCCATCGGCCGCGCGCGCTCCATATCGAGCTTGATCTCGGTCAGTGCGCGGACCTGATCCTCGGTCTCGATATATGGAAAACTATCTTCGAGTTCCTTCTGCCAGGCGGTGTCGGCCGCGAAGGCGTATCCCTTGACGACCTGCCGGCGCGCGTGCAGGTCGAGCAGGTCTTCGGCCACCTTTTGCACGGCCTCTTTGACGCGGCGCCGCGTCTCCGACCACTGCTGGCCGCCGAGCCGGTCGAGTCCCGGGCTGCCGCCATCCGGACCGAGATAACGCGTCAGCCGGTCGGCTTGATGCACCGGGACGAAAAGCGCGTCCCCGCCCTCGTAGGAGACCGCCAGGAATTCGCGTTCGTGTCCGTCCAGTTGGCGTTGGATCAACCCGGTGAAGCGTCCGATGCCGTGATCGACATGCACGACCAGATCGTCCGGCTGCAGATCCGCGTACAGCGACTCGGGCGTCTCGGCCACCTGTTTCTGCCGGACGCGCGGCTGGGGCCGTTCCCAGCCGAATACCTCGGAATCGGTGATGAGATGGACGGCCCCGTGGGAATTGTCGTGAAGTGTAAATCCTTCAGAAAGCGAGGCTTCCATGAAGACGGGGTTATCGGCCTGTGCTGACACCTCCGGAGCCTCGCGCCACAATTCTTCCAGCCGCGCGGATTGCCGGGAAACGACCAGCACCTGATCACCGCGTTCCGCCTGCGCGGCGACATATTCGATGAGCATCTTCAGACGCCCTCCGAACCGCTCGTCATGCCCGAAGTGCGCCGCGAGGCTGTGCGGCGCCGCGCCGTCGGGCGCGTCCTCAAGCAGGATCTCCGTGGAATGGCCGAGCTCTACCATCAGCATCCCATCCAGCGTGTCGTTCAGTTCGGACCACGTTAGATAAGGCAGCGGGAAATCTGGCGCGAGCGTGCCCTCCTCGATGCTCTCCTGACGGAACTTGATGGCCTGCTCTTCCATCTCGATGACCGCGGACTCCACGAGGCTCAAGTCGTCGATCAGGATCAATGCGTCGGCCGGCAAATACTCAAGCAGGCTGGCGGCCGGATGGATCAACGGGATATGGAATTCTGAAAATTCCGGTTCATGTGATCTCGCTGCCGGCCCGCTGGACCTCTCCTCGGGCCCCCTGACTTCGGGTCCTCGACCCTCGGGGACAAGAAATTCCCTGGCCGGCGTAATGAGAATGCTTTCCGCCGCTTCCAGCGTGCGCTGCGTGGCCGGGTCGAAGCTCCGGATCGTCTCGAGCTCATCGCCGAGGAAATCCAAACGCACCGGATGCGGCTCTGACGGCGGCCACACGTCGAGCAATCCGCCGCGATGGGCGTACTGACCGGGCTCGAGCACGGTGTTGACGCGTTGGTAGCCGATGCGGCTCCATTCGTGAATCAGCGGATCGAGCTGGAGCGCACTGCCGGCGGTAAGTCGCCGACAGGCTCTGAGGTAGTCGCGGCGCGGCAGCGTGCGCGTCATGAGCGAGCGCGCCGAGGTGACGATCACCGGCGATCGATCGGGCTTTTGCGCGAACGGAAGGTGATACGCGGCCAGCGCGGTCAGGGTCTGCAGACGATCGCGGCGCGTGCCTGCGCCCCACGCGGCCTGCTCGTAGAACAGCGGATTCGGTTCCGCAAAGAGGTGCCGCGACGAATTCAGCCAGATGCCGAGTTCATCGAACAGAGCCAGGGCGTGATCCGCGCGGTCCGTGATCAGCAGGATCGGCCGCTGCAGGTCTGTGCACAACGCGGACACGACGGGCAGGCGCGCGGCGCGCGGCAAGCCCAGGCCCGGCAATCGATCGCCGGCTTGCAAGGTCTGCAGCAGGGCTCGGTAGGCGGAGAGATTCTGTATCCCGCTTACGAGAGTTTGCATGTTTTGAAGCGCGTGCGGCGGTGCATCGGTGGTCAAGAGGCGGCCTATGATTCCTGGCTGTCGGCGTTGTACTTGTTCATCGTCTTGTCGAGGCCAGCGGTGACGAAAGTCAGCGCGGCATCCGCGGCGCGATCAAGGATGCCGGAGACGGCGCTCTGTTCGTCGCGGGAAAAATCTTGCAAGACGTATGCGGCCGCATCCATACGTCCCGGCGGCCGCCCGATGCCTATCCGCAAGCGGGGGAAATCCTTCGTTCCGAGCTTTTCGATCGTCGATGCCATGCCTTTTTGGCCGCCGGGTCCCCCGCCCGGCCGGATGCGCAGCGTGCCGAACGGCAGATCGAGATCATCATGCGCGACGAGCAGGTTTTCCATCGGCAGCTTGTAGAAGTTCAGCAATCCTTGCACCGACTGGCCGGAGAGGTTCATGTAAGTTTGGGGTTTGGCCAACAAGATCTTGCGATCCTCGTAGCGCGCGTCGGTGATGATGGCCTTGGACTGCAACTTCATGCCGCGCGCGTTCAGGCGCACCGCCAGGCGGTCGATCAACATGAAACCAACGTTGTGGCGGTTCTGCATATGCTCGCGGCCGGGGTTGCCGAGGCCGATCAATAGGTATGTGCTTTCAGCCATTAGATCTCTTTCAGCGGGATGAGCGCAGGCGGATGAATATTCCAATCAGCGCGAAGGCGATCACAGCGAAGATGGCGCCCCTGCGAAAGGTCGAGAGGACGGAGAGATCCGTCAGCGCGGCAGGGTTGTCCGGGATCGGCGTCAGCGGCGCGAAGGCTGAGGTCGCGGAGACAGGCAGATCGGTCGGGGTTTGAAGCGCCGGCGCGAAAGTTGGCAGGTCCTCGGCCGCCACTGGCGGCGTTGCGGTCGCCGCGGCAATATCGTTTCGTACGTGCAAGTCCGCCACCGTCACATCCTGTGTGGTGCCGTCCTGCAGAAAAACGCGCAGGCGCAGTGCATAATCGCCGTCGGTGATCGAGGTGGTATCCCAGGTCGCCAGGATACCGTCCTCGACGGGCTGATCGTTCGTCGCGATCAGGAACCAGGTTCCGGTGGGATCGTTAATGTAAGAGAAAGACACTTCCGCGTACAGAAAGGTCGCGCCCTGCACTTGGTTGCTGCCTGAGATGTTGACGGGGCCGCGCAGCACCGCACCCGGCGCCGGCGTCGTGATGCCAAACAGCATCGGGCCGAGCCAAAACAGGATCAGGCCGGGGGACAGCCAGCGCATGCTAGAAAAGCTTGGTCCAATCTGTGTTCGTGACGGTCCCGCACGCCAGCGCGAGGAAAATGAGGAGCAGGATCAATCCGCAGCCGATGCCCGAGCATGAAAGACCGCGGCCGAAGCCGAAGCGTTTTTGCAGCCAGTCGAACAGCTTGTCGAGCAGAAAAAGCTGGAGTAGACCCGCCAGACACCCTTGTCGGTCACGCATGGAGCCTCCTGTTTATGAGTTCGCAACCGTTGAGTCTAACATGAAGGTTTGCCGGGGTCAACTTCCGCCGCAAATGGTGAATTGAAACGCACGAGCAATTCTCGAAAGGTTCCTTTTCTGGCACACTCGGGTCAAGGTCGGAGGCTTCAGAAAAACGGCATGACGAAATCCCGTTCGGTTCAGATGGTGGAGCGACTGCGCTCAATGCAGGCGGCAGCCCCGGACATCGAAGCTTCGGCGGTCGTGTCCGTGGACGGGTTGATCATCGCCTCCGCCCTGCAGCAGGGCGTGGAAGAGGACCGGGTTTCCGCCATGTCTGCCGCAATGCTGAGCCTCGGCGAACGGATTGCCGGCGAATTGGGCCGTGCCGGCCTGGAACAGGTGTATATTAAGGGCGATGCCGGCGCCATCGTCCTGACCTCCATCGGGGATGAGGCGGTGCTGACCGCCCTGGCACGGCAAGAGGCCAAATTAGGTATGATCTTCCTCGAGATGCGGCGCGCCGCCGAGGACCTGGTGAAATTGGTAGGATGAACAAGCGAAAAACACCCGACCGCAACAACTCTCGCATTCCCCGATGGGGAGGGCTTCAACGCCCTCCCCATCGCCTTTATATCGCCTGGTTTCCGCCTCGAATCCCAGAAGTTCACGTCGCAAGTTGCACTGCGACGCCGAGCCGGCAGTACAATCGCGAAGCATCCCCGTGGGACTGCCGGCAAACGAGTTGAGTTTGTCATTGCGAGGAGCGCAGCGACGAAGCAATCTCCTCCTTTTCTCCTGGAGATTGCCAAAGTGCCACGCAGTGGTACGCGCCTGCGGCGCTCGCAATGACATACGAGAGATAAGAGGTACTTATGGCAACTAAATACATCTTCTTCACCGGCGGCGTGGTTTCCTCTGTGGGTAAGGGTGTGACCGCCGCCGCGACCGGATTATTGTTGAAAGAGCGCGGCTTCAAAGTGGCCGTGCAAAAACTGGACCCCTATATCAATGTCGATCCGGGCACGATGTCCCCGTATCAGCACGGCGAGGTGTACGTCTTGGACGATGGCGCGGAGACCGACCTGGATCTCGGCCATTACGAACGCTTCATCGACATCCGGCTCAGCCGCGTGAGCAATTTCACCGCCGGCCAGGTATACGCCGAGATCAT
>DASXQN010000426.1:0-3728 GCA_036507155.1 Anaerolineales bacterium | reverse complement strand
CGCACGACCGCAATCCGGGCATGCCCCTGGACCTCGGACCGGTGGAGGACGTAAAGGTCAATCGTTCGGCTGTTGAGCGCCGCGCGGCGACCATTCCTACGCGGCGCACGGTCAAGCGCGAGTGGCAAGCCGCGTGGCTGCTGCAAGCCGTGCGCACGATCGACCTGACCACGCTCTCCGGCGACGACACGCCCGGGACCGTGAAGCGTCTGTGTGCGAAGGCGCGCCAGCCGATACGGTCTGATCTTTTGAAGGCGCTAAAGGTCGAGCAGCCGATCACGACCGGCGCGGTGTGCGTCTATCATGCCATGGTCGCGACCGCGGTCGAGGCCCTGGCAGGCTCCGGAATCTCGGTGGCGGCGGTCTCCACGGGATTTCCCGCGGGATTGAATCCTTTCAAGGCCAAGATCGAGGAGATCCACGCCTCGGTGGACGCGGGGGCGAGTGAAATCGATATCGTCATTTCGCGTCAGTACGTGCTGACCCAGAACTGGCGCGCGCTGTACGACGAGGTGCGCGCGTTCCGCGAGGCGTGCGGTGCAGCTCATATGAAGTCCATTCTGGCGACGGGCGAACTGGGCACGCTCAAGAACGTGATGCGCGCCAGCTACGTGTGCATGCAGGCCGGCTCGGATTTCATCAAGACTTCCACGGGCAAGGAGCCGGTCAACGCGACCCTGCCGGTCAGCCTGGTGATGGTGCGCGCCATCCGCGATTATTTCGAGCAGACCGGGCACAAGGTCGGTTTCAAGCCGGCTGGCGGTGTCCGCACGGCCAAGCAGTCGCTGGACTGGCTGATCTTGATGAAGGAAGAGCTGGGCGAGGAATGGATGCAGCCGCATTTGTTCCGAATCGGGGCTAGCGCGTTGCTAAATGATATCGAGCGCCAGCTTGAGCACTTCGCGTTCGGACGGTACGCGTCGATGCAGTATCAGGCATTAGGGTGAGCTTTGACCACAAAGGAACACAAAGGAAAGAACTTGACACGGATTGCACGCAGTAAAACAATTGGCACGCTCCTCTCCCAGCGGGAGATCGCGAAGCGTCCCGTAGCGAAGCGGAGGGAGGGAGGGTGAGGGAGAATCCCGGCAGTATGACACGCCGCGGCGACCCAAGGTGCCGAACCGCTGTCGAACCGCCGCCGAAGCGTGAAGGCAGGCAAGTCGTTGGATTTGGGCGCGTAATAACTAGAAAGGAGAACGGACAATTACTTCGTGCCATTAGCGTCCTTTGTGATTAGACTGGAATAAATATGAAAGTATCTGAACTCCTCGAAACCCTCCCGTACGGCGTTGCGCCGGAAGCGTCCAAGCCCGCGGACGAATGGCTGGACGCGCATCACCGGCGCTTCGGTCTGTTCATCAACAACGAGTGGCGTGAGCCAGTCGTCGGAGAATGGTTTGATTCCATCAACCCCGCCACTGCGACCAAGATCGCGGAGATCGCGCAGGCCGGCACGCAGGATGTTGACGAAGCGGTCAAGGCCGCGCGCAAAGCTTTTCGGAGCTGGAGCCAGCTCTCCGGTCACGGGCGAGCGAGATACCTGTATGCCATCGCGCGGCAGATCCAGAAGCACTCCCGGCTGTTCGCGGTCCTCGAGACGATGGACAACGGAAAGCCCATCCGCGAGACGCGCGATATCGACATCCCGCTGGTGGCGCGGCATTTCTACCATCACGCGGGCTGGGCGCAATTGATGTCCAGCCAACTGCCGGGCTATGAGCCGGTCGGCGTCGTCGGGCAGATCATCCCGTGGAATTTTCCGCTGCTGATGTTGTCCTGGAAAATCGCGCCTGCGTTGGCCATGGGCAACACCGTGGTAATGAAGCCGGCTGAATTTACCTCGCTTACCGCATTGTTGTTCGCGGAGATCTGCGAGAACATCGGGATTCCGAAGGGCGTGGTCAACATCGTCACCGGCGACGGACGGACCGGCGCGCTGATCGTCGAACATCCGGATGTGGACAAGATCGCCTTCACCGGATCCACCGAGGTCGGGCGCATTCTGCGCAAGGCAACCGCCGGCACGGTCAAGAAGATCTCGCTCGAATTGGGCGGCAAGTCGCCGTTTGTCGTTTTCGACGATGCAGATCTCGACTCCGCGGTCGAGGGCGTGGTCGATGCGATCTGGTTCAATCAGGGCCAGGTGTGCTGCGCCGGCTCGCGCCTCCTCGTGCAGGAGGGCGTGGCCGAAAAGATGTATGCCCGGCTGAAGGCGCGCATGGAGAAATTGCGCGTGGGCGATCCGCTCGATAAAGCCGTCGATATCGGGGCGATCGTCGCGCCCGTGCAACTGCAGCGGATCGAATCGCTCGTGCAGCAAGGCCAGGACGAGGGCGCGCAGATGTGGCAGCCCTCGTGGTCTTGCCCGACCGAGGGCTATTTCTATCCGCCAACGCTGTTCACGAATGTGGCGCCGGCCTCCACCATCGCGCAGGTGGAGATCTTCGGGCCCGTGCTGGCCGCCATGACCTTCCGCACCCCGGAAGAGGCCGTGAAGCTGGCCAACAACACGCGCTTTGGGCTGGCGGCGTCCATCTGGAGCGAGGACATCAACCTGGCGCTGGACATCGCCACGCAAATCAAGGCGGGCACGATCTGGATCAACAGTACCAATCTGTTCGACGCGGCCTCCGGTTTCGGTGGTTACCGCGAGTCGGGATTCGGACGCGAAGGCGGGAAAGAGGGGTTGTGGGAATACGTAAAGAGGTCGGAGGTTGAAGGTTTGAAGGCTGCCAAAAAGTTGAGCGCGAAGGCGGCAATAAAATCCAATGGTGGGCACCCTTCAACCTCAAACGTTGAACCCACCATCGATCGTACGGCCAAGATGTATATCGGCGGCAAGCAAGTGCGAGCGGACGGCGGGTACAGCCTGCCGGTCCATGATGCGAACGGAAACTTGATCGGCGAGGTGGGCGCGGGCAACCGCAAGGACATCCGCAACGCGGTGGAAGCGGCGCGAGGGGCGGCTGAAAAGTGGGCGAAGACGACCGGTCACGCCCGCGCGCAGATCCTGTACTATCTCGGCGAGAATCTGGCCGCACGCGCCGACGAATTCACGCGGCGCATCCGGCAGCAGACCGGCGCGGAGGCTGCCGCGGCCAGGGGCGAGGTGCAATCCTCGATCGAGGCGCTCTTCACCGCGGCCGCCTGGGCGGACAAATACGACGGCGCCATCCACAATACGCCCATACGCAATGTCACGCTGGCGCTGCCCGAGCCGATCGGCGTGATGGCGTGTGTGCTTCCGGATGACCAGCCGCTGCTGGCGTTGTGTCATCTCGCCGCGACCGCGCTGTCGATGGGGAACGTTTTGGTCGTTGTGCCTTCCCCTGCGGCGCCGCTCTCAGCCACCGACTTCTATCAGGTGCTCGAGACGTCCGATGTGCCTGAGGGGACGTTCAACATTGTGACCGGCTCGCGCGAGGAGCTGGCAAAGACGTTGTCCGAGCATGATGACGTAGATGTGATCTGGTACGCGGGAGCGCAGGAGGGGCAGAGGTCTGTGCAGATCGCCTCGGCGGGGAACATGAAGCAAACGTGGGTTATGCCCGTGCGCGGTCTGCTGCCCGAGATGGATGAGATCCTCCGGCACGCAACGCAGGTAAAGAACATCTGGGTGCCGTACGGCGGATAACAAAGGGCCGGCTTCCAAAGCCGGCCCTTTTCGTTAATCGAGAAAGCTGTCGCAATTGAAATAACAGATGCGCCGCAACTGACCAGCCGAT
>DASXQN010000425.1:0-4106 GCA_036507155.1 Anaerolineales bacterium | reverse complement strand
GGCTTCGCGGCCGTACTGCGGGAAATGGGCATCGGATCTCGGGCAGGGGGCGTAGTTGCTCCGCTCCTTTCTTTTAACCTGGGAGTGGAGTTGGGTCAGATCGCTGTCGCGGCGGTTATCTTACCGGTGATCTGGAACATGCGTCGCAGGCCTTTCTTTGAGTCTCGCCTGGCGCCGGCCTGCTCCGTTTTCGTGGCCGTCATCGGCGCCTACTGGCTGCTCCAGCGCACGCTCGATTTCGGATTTCGGATTTCGGATTTCGGATTTTAAGAATCGACTATCCATGCCTTCAATCCGCAATCCGAAATCTGCAATCCGCAATCGAAATGGATTTGTGGAACCACCTGTGCTAATGAAGAGCGCATGCACTTCAAGCAATTCTATCTGGGATGCCTTGCGCACGCTTCTTACTTGATCGGGTCCGAGGGGGAAGCGGCGGTTGTGGATCCGCAGCGCGATGTAGAGATTTACCTCGAAGAGGCCAGACAACAGGGCCTTGCCATCCGGCACGTCATCGAGACCCACTTGCATGCGGATTTTGTCTCCGGACATCGCGAACTGGCGGCTCGTGCCGGGGCCAGGATCTATTTCGGATGGCAGGCCGGAGCTAAGTTTGAGCATGTTCCTGTACATGACGGGGACGAGATCAGGATTGGAAATGTCGTGCTTCGGTTTCTCGAGACACCCGGGCACACACCGGAGTCCATTTCGATCCTGGTGTTCAACAATGGGAACTCGGATGCGCCGGAGGCGGTCTTGACAGGCGATACGCTCTTCATCGGGGATGTAGGCCGCCCGGACCTTCTCGGTTCCAAGATGAGCCCGGAAGTCCTCGCCGGGATGCTCTACGATTCCCTGCACGGGAAACTCTTGAAACTGCCTGATGATGTCCAGGTCTTTCCCGCGCATGGGGCAGGATCGATGTGCGGCCGTAACATCTCAAACGAGCGCAGCTCGACCATCGGCCATGAACGGCGTTTCAACTATGCTCTGCGTGAGATGTCGAAAGAGGAGTTTACCGGGATGATGACCGTAGATCTTCCGGAGGCGCCTTCCTATTTCGGCCGTGATGCGGAGATGAACCGCGAAGGTCCTCCCTTGCTCGATCGGCTGTCGCCTCCCGCGACGCTTTCGCCCGGACAGGTCGCAGACGCCCTTAAATCGGGTCATACAATACTCGATACTCGTCCAGCTGCCCAGTTCGGGACGGGCCACATTCCAGGCTCACTCAACATCGGTCTGGGAGGCCAATTTGCGTCGTGGGCAGGCGCGCTGATCCGGCCGGAGACTCCGGTAATAATCGTTGCCGAGGAGGAAGAGCGGGTGCGCGAAGCGCAAACACGGCTTGCGCGCGTGGCCCTGGATAACATCGCGGGCTATCTTGCCGGCGGCGTGCTTGCGTGGAACAACACAGGCCTGCCTTTGTCAGCGATCGAGCAGGCTGGAGTGGAGGAGATTGCCGCGCGAATGCGCGAGGACTCGTCCCTGCAGGTTCTCGATGTGCGCCGCCCTCCGGAGTGGCAGGCCGGTCACATTAAGCAGGCGATTCACATCCCGCTGAACCGGCTGGCACTGAACCTCGACCGGCTCGATCAAAGCAGGCCGGTAGCGGCGATCTGCGCCGGAGGATTCCGCTCCTCGATCGCGACGAGCATCCTCAAGCAACACCAATTTGAGCGGCTCACCAACGTCGTTGGCGGCATGACAGCCTGGGTGAACGCCAAGTTCGATGTAACGGAATGACGAGTGACGAATGACGAGTGACGAATGAAGAATGACGAGTGAAAAACCTAATGCCTGCATTTTGATTCGTCACTCGTCATTCGTCATTTGAAATACTCCATCAGAGCCAGGGCTTCCTCGAAGGTCCCGATGCCGGTTGTGGCGCCGGCAGCACGGACGCAGAGCGCGCCCGCCGTGTTTCCGAGACGGAGGCACTTCAAGAGGTCCCACTCTTCCATCAGGCCGCGCAGGAAACCCGCGGCAAAACAGTCACCTGCGCCCGTAGCGTCAACCGTCTGCGATGGGATCGCGCAAACAGAGTGAGCCTCGGCGCAATTTCTGGCCATGGAGCCGGACTGTCCCATCTTCAAGATGACTGTGCGAGGCCCGCGCTCCAGGAAGAAATCCAGAATGGCTTCAGGCTCGGCGAGCCCGCTCAACTCCTGCGCCTCTTCGATGCTCGGCATGAAATAGTCCAGATGCGGCAGGCAAGGTTGCAGCGTCCGGAGCCAGCGCCCGCTTGCATCCCACGCGGTATCCAGGCTGGTTGTGATGCCGCGCCCCCGCGCCTGCTCCAGTATCCGCGCCGTTGCTTCTCCATCCATCCGCGGCATGACGAGGGCTCCTGCGACGTGCAGGTGCCGGCAGTTGAAAATAATTTCAAAATCGACGTCCTCCGGACCAAACAGCGCATTTGCTCCCAGATGATGAAGGAAGCTGCGCTCGCCGTCCGGGTGGACCAGCACCATGCTTGCCGAAGTTGAGCAGTCTTTTCGATGTTTCATGCCGTGGGCGTCTACGTCGTGCTTCTGAAGCTCATCTGTCACGAACCGGCCTAAAACGTCATCTCCGATGGCTCCCAGGATCGAAACCTGTGCTCCCAGCCGGGCCAACGCAATTGCGGTGTTGACGGCGCAGCCGCCGGTATGTAACGTCATCCGGTCCACGAGGCTGAGCTTGCCGCGCGCGGGGATGCTCGCGACAGGCCTGGCCACGAGATCCGCGACCGCGATCCCAAGGCACGCCACCCTCTTGGACATGGAGTTTTCTTGTGAGATCATGAAGCCGCATTATGAACCGCGGCGCAGCCGAGCCGCAACCAAGACGTGTTCGAAGCCGTTAGCCCGTTGAGCCCTCCCTCACGGTCGGGCTACTGACACCAACGTCTAGTACGATTCGTCAGTAGCCCGACCGTGAGGGAGGGCTCAAAATCTTTGCCAAATTGGCAAGGATTTTCGGCTTGGAAGTGCGGAGTGCTGTTCGTGTCTCTGTCGTTCTGACGGATTCACAACGCCCCGTAACGAACCGGTTTCTCGGGGGGACGCTAAACTATGGACAAGCTTCCGGAATATCTTGACGGCCTGCTCAACCTTTGCGGGTCGGAGTCGATTATCGATAATGCGGCGCGCCTGAGACGGGACCGGTGGGGGTCTTTTTCTGAAGGCCGTATCGACTTCGGCAGGATCCGAAGCGCTGCTGCAATTGCCCTGCACATGCACCAGCCGCTGATTCCTGCCGGCGGCGGCGATCTCCGCACAGCCGGCATCATCAGCAATCTTCAGTACATGATGGACAACCCGTCGATCGGTGATAACCACAATGCGCCGGTCTTTCACTGGTGCTACAAGCGCATGGGCGAATTCATTCCGCAATTGATCGAGGAGGGCCGCGAGCCACGCGTCATGCTCGACTATTCAGGCACGCTGCTGCATGGCCTCCGGCAGATGGGGCTTCACGATGTGTTCGATAATCTCATCCGGATCACCTGCGAACCCGCTTACCAGCGCGCGGTCGAATGGCTTGGCTCGGCCTGGGGACACGCCGTGGCGCCCTCCACGCCGGTTCAGGACTTCCGCCTTCACGTGAAGGCATGGCAGCACCACTTTGCCGCCATCTTCGGCGTTGAGGCGCTCGGCCGTGTGCGCGGATTCTCGCCGGCCGAGATGGCGCTGCCCAATCATCCCGATGTCGCGTACGAGTTCGTGAAGACATTGCGAGATTGTGGCTACCTGTGGGTCCTGGTTCAGGAGCACACGGTGGAGCGACTGGAGGGCGGAGGTGCGAAGCGCCCCTTCCTGCCGCATCGGCTGATTTGCCGCAATTCGGAGGGTGCAGAGGCGAGCATTGTGGCCATTATCAAGACGCAAGGCAGTGACACAAAGCTCGTCGGCCAGATGCAGCCATACTACGAGGCGAAGGGACTCAACCGCTGGGAACTGGCTGGCCAGAGTATGCCCCCGCTCGTGACCCAGATCGCCGACGGCGAGAACGGAGGCGTGATGATGAACGAGTTTCCGCCCAAGTACATGGACGTGGTGCGGGAAGGCTCGTGCTCCGGCACGCCTCTCGTGAACGTCACGGAGTACCTGGCTCAGCTTTTCGCG
>DASXQN010000424.1:0-6185 GCA_036507155.1 Anaerolineales bacterium | reverse complement strand
ACTCATAAATCTGCTTGGCCTGGGCGCACTGCGCGCGTTCCTGTTACGGCGCCGCACGGCGCGCTACAGTTCAAGCGAGTGATTTCTGCGCGACGCTGCCCGCGCGCCCAATGAAATATCCAATTTTCGCGGCTTTGCGTTATGAGGTACTGCGTCAATGTCCAAACTGGAATTAAGATTCCCTTCCCTACTCTCGGTCTGCGAAATCTAAAGATTCGGGAAAGAAGCAGTAGAATAATTCAACCTTAATCCCATGAAAGAGCCGATTTCCACCTCGTTTTTCGGGTCTTACCGTGTCCTCGCGCTGGTGCTGCTGTTCGTAATGGGTCTTTCGATCCGTCTTTATGACCTGACCGACCTGCCGCTTGATTTTCACCCGACGCGTCAACTGCTCTCGGCGCTCAAGGCACGCGGCATGTACTATCAGGGCCGCGGCGACGTGCCCGAATGGCAGCGACAGTTCGCAGTGCAGCAGTGGAGAAGCAAAGCGGAGATCGAGCCCGAGATCGTCGAACGGCTGGCGGCCGCAACATATAGCTTCACGGGCGAGCAACTGTGGGTGGGGCGGTTGTATTCGTCGTTGTTCTGGTTGATCGGCGGCTTCTTCCTCTTTCTGCTTGCGCGGGACCTGGTTTCATTGGACGGCGCGCTGATCACGCTGGCGCTCTACCTGTTCCTTTCGTATGCCGTCATTGCCAGCCGCAGTTTTCAACCCGATCCGCTCATGGTGATGTTTATCATCGCGTTCTGGCGGTCCGTGAACCGCTGGGCGGGATTTCTTGAACCGGGAAGACGCGAAGTTCGCAAAGCAAAAACAAAATCTTCGCGGCCTTCGCCTCGGAGCTTACCCCGCGAATGGCGGGCCGGTAAGGAATCCTGGGCCTGGGCGATCGCGGCCGGTTTGCTCGGCGGCCTGGCGATCCTGGTCAAATTCTCATCGGTATTCTTTGTGATCGGGGGCGGGGTGGGGGTGCTGCTGGGGCGCGAGCCACTCAAACAAGCGATGCGCAGGCCGCAGGTCTGGGCCATGGCGGCGCTCGGTGTGCTGCCCGGCGCGAGCTACCTGATCTACGGCGTGTACATCGGCGGATTTCTTGGCCGGCAGTTCGGCGGGCGCTTCATCCCGCCGCTCCTCGTGAGCCCTGCGTTTTACCTGAATTGGATCGCAGCGCTCGATCACGTACTCGGGGGCGCCGTGCTCATGCTGGCCTTGCTTGGTCTATTCTTCTTTCGTGAGCGCTCTACGCGCGTGTTCGTCACGGCCTTGTGGATCGCGTATTTTCTTTACGGGATTTTCTTCGACTATCACATCTGGTCCCACGATTATTACAACCTGCCGCTCATCCCGCTCGCGGCCTTATCGCTGGCCGGGCTTGCGGACTGGTTCATGGCCCGCTTGACGGAGGCCGTCGACGGGTCGCGCAGGAGGCAAATCGCCGCCGCGTCGATCTTGACCCTCGGCCTGGTCGCCGTCTTATTGGACGTGCACAGCGTCCTGGGCTCGAGCGACTACCGGCCGGAGGCCGCGCGGTGGATGGCGATCAGCGCGCAGCTGGGACCACAGGCGCGCGTGACCGGGCTGACCGAGGACTACGGCTCGCGCCTGGCCTACTGGGGTTGGCTCGACTCCGCGGCCTGGCCGCTTTCGGGCGACCTCTCCTATCATTCCGACTTGCGCGGCGCGCAGGACGACTTCCAAGAGCGCTTCGCGCAACTGGCTTTGAAACGCGATTTCTTTCTGGTCACGCTGCCCGACGAGCTCGACCTGCAGCCGCTCTTGAAACAGCGACTGGCTGACTATCCCATCTTCGCGCAAGGCGGTGGATACGTCATTTACGACCTGAGATGAGATGACCAATACCCCCTCCGTCCGCCCGATCCTGGTCACCGGAGCGCACCGCACCGGCACTTCTTGGGTCGGCAAAATGCTGGCCGCGGCTCCCGAGACGGCATACCTCAGCGAGCCGCTGAACGTCCTGCATCGTCCCGGTGTGTTTCGCGCGCCTGTCAAGCATTGGTACACCTATATCACCGCGGAGAACGAGGCCGCCTACCTGCCCGCGTTTCGGGAGCTCCTCGATTTTGATTATCACTTGTGGGCGGAGCTGCGCTCGATCCGCTCACGCCGGGACTTTCTGCGCATGTTGCGCGACTTCGGCATCTTCTATCTCGGCAGCATGCACGGAAAGCGCGCGCTGCTCAAAGATCCGTTTGCGGTGTTCTCCGCACCGTGGTTTGCCGAGCGGCTGGATTGCCGCGTGGTGATCACCGTGCGTCACCCCGCCGGATTCGCCAGCAGCCTGCGCAGATTGGGCTGGTCGTTCGATTTCCGAGATCTGCTCGATCAGCCGTTGCTGATGCGCGCTCACCTGGAACGCGATCGCGCCGACATGGAATCCATGCCCAGGGACGACACGCTCGGCCAGGCCGCACTGTTGTGGCGCATGATCTACCGCGTCGTTGCCGAGCTGAGTGAAAGGCATCCGGATTTCATCGTCGTCCGGCATGAGGACCTTTCGCGCGATCCGTCCGGCGGTTATCGCCAGCTGTATCAAAAGCTCGCCCTGGAATTCACGCCCGCCGTCGAGCGCACCATCCTTCAGGCCAGCAGTTCGGAGAATCCCTCCGAAGCCGCGAAGCGGCAGGTCCATTCGGTGAAGCTCGACAGCCGTGCGGCCGCGGAAAATTGGAAGAAACGACTGTATGCGCAGGAGCTCGCCCGGATCCGTGCGATCACGGTGGGCGTGTCTGAGCGCTACTATGCGGAGGCCGAGTGGCAGACGGCATGAAACCGACTCCCTTGCCGAAGGTTACTGTGGTCACGCCCTCGTTCAATCAAGCGCGCTACCTGGAGAAGACCATCCAATCCGTGCTCGCGCAGGATTATCCGCGCCTGAAATACATCATCGTCGACGGCGGCTCGACGGACGGAAGCGTTGAGATCATCCGGAAGTACGCCAGCCAACTGGCCTGGTGGGTGAGCGAGAAGGATCAGGGCCAGACCGATGCGCTCAACAAGGGCTTTGCGCGGGCGAAGGGTGACGTCTTTGCCTGGCTCAACTCGGACGACACGTACGAGCCCGGCGCGGTCGGCGCGGCCGTGAGATTCCTGCTGGCACACCCGGAAGTGGGCATGGTGTACGGCGATTGCAACTACATCGACACCGAGGGACAGGTCATCGGGCGATTCCCGGCCGCCGAAACGGACTATCGTCGTCTGCGTCAGGGTTACGTCCACATCCCGCAGCAATCCGCGTTTTTTCGGGCCGGATTGTGGCGCGAGTTGGGTCCGCTCGACCCGTCGTTTTACTTCGCCATGGATTATGATCTGTGGACGCGTATTGCCTCGCGCCGCGAGATCCGTTATCTGCCCGGCAAGCCGTGGGCAAATTTCCGCATCCATACCGAAGGAAAGACCATCCTGGCCGACGACCGCTGCTGGCCTGAGATGGTGCGGGTGCATTATCGTGATGGCGGCGGGCCGCTGTCGCTTCTTGTTGCGAAATATCATATTCGCAGGCTGATCGCGCCGTGGTGGAACCGGCGAAGACGGCGGATGCTAAATCTCGAAAGGAATTAAACACAAAGGACACAAAGGACTCCAAGGGTTTTCCTTCGTGACCTTCGTGTCCTTTGTGTTAAAGAAAATGAAACATCTTTACTCAGCTCCCTCCATCGACGATCTGATCCGCCTGCTGAAGGCCTGGCGATTCTGGGTGTTGGCTGCCGGGATCGGCGCGTTGCTCGGCGCAGTGCTTTACGTCACCCTCCCGCCGCCGTACCGCGCCCGCGCCACGGTGCTGGTGGACTTCAACTTGGAACAAGCCTGGCCGCAAGACACGGACCGCCAGCAGTTCTATTATCTTGAACGCGAAGCGCGCAAACTCGAGGAGATCGCTTGGTCCGACGCGGTCATGCGCGCCGTTGAGGAGGCGGACGGACATGCAACCGTGGACGCACTCCGCGATCACGTATTGCACCTCAGCCAACCCGCGCAGGGCGGCTGGCACTTTTACGCCGAAGACAGCGACCCTGAGCGCGCGCAGGCATTGGCCTCGGCTTGGGCGCAGACATTCGCTGATGCGGCCCGGGAAAACATCGCGGCCTCGCAGGGCTTGAACTCCTTCATTGAGATCACCGTCACTCAGGCTTCGGGCCTGCCCACCGCGCGCAGCCGGCCGGTCAGCGCATATATGCTTGCGGGAACCGCGCTCGCGTCGTTCCTGGCCGCATTTTGGTCTTTGTTCTTCGCTTTCGAGCGGCCGCGGCAACCGGGAAGCAGCAAACGCAAATCAGCAAGTAAAGCAAATCGGCAAAAGAGCAAATCAGCAAGTAAAGCAAATCAGCAAGAGAGCAAATCAGCAAGATGACCGCCTCCTGCTTTCTGCCTCCTGCTTTCTGCTTTCTGCCTCCTGCTTTCCGCCTCCTGCTTTCTGCCTCCTGCTTTCCGCCTCCTGCTTTCTGCCTCCTGCTTTCTGCTTTCTGCCTCCTCCCTTCCGCCTTCCGCATTCATCATTCATCATTCTGCATTTCCAATAAGCCATGCCGACTTTAGCTAAACTCTCCCGTTTCCTCTGGGCCGCCGCGCTGTTGACGTTGCCCGTTACCAGTTTCCGCTGGTTTCCCCTACTGGGTGACGACACGCTCGTCCGCCCCCTGGCGCTGTACCCGCTGGCACTGTTGCTGCCCATCTTGCTCCTCCAAGCCGTAGGCGGCGTTCGGCCGTTCCCTTGGACCGGCAGCACGATCCTCGCCGCGCTCTTCGCGCTGGTGGTGCTGGTAGTCACGGCCGCCGGTGTGCTGTACGACCCGATCCCGCTTCGCGGTCAGACGTACGTTGGCCGCGCGCTGCGTGCCCTGGCCACGCTCGTGATCGGCCTGTCATTCTTCGTCTCGGCCGCGTGGATGAATCGCGACCAGGCGGACTTCAAGGTCAGCCTCCGCTGGCTGCTCGCCGGCCTTGGGCTGGACCTGGCCTGGAGTGGGCTGCAAGCCGTGACCTTCTACACTGGATTGCTGCAAAAGGAAATGGTGACGCATTGGCAGTTGACTTTCTCGATGCGCGAGTTGGTGCGCACCAATCGCATCTCCGGCCTGGCCTACGAACCCGCCTGGCTGGCCGGCCAGATCGCGACCATCTATATGCCGGTGCTGTTCGCGGCCGTCCTGACCGGCACTCGCACGACGCGTTTTAGATGGCTGGAGCCCGTCCTACTGGTCCTCACCGCACTGCTCGTTTTGGCGACCTACTCCCGGGGCGGGATCCTGATCACAGCAGGCGTCAGCGCGCTGACCCTGATGCTGGTCGGGCGGCATCAGCTGCGCGCGGCCTGGACGTGGTTTACGAGCGGTTTCCGACGCGGCGCCTCGGCCTGGATCATGCGGCTCGGCCTGATCGCCGCCGTTGTCGCCGTTCTTTTCGGCGCCATCGCGTTTCTCTCGCAGAAGAATTATTTCCGGCGTATCTGGGAGATCTCGGCGGACAATTTCACGGACTATCTGGTGGATATCAACGCGGGCTCCCGAAGCGCCTACTCGAGCGCCGCGCTGGCCGCCTTCGATGCGCATCCACTCTCGGGCGTGGGCCTTGGCGCAAGCGGTTTCTGGATCTATGACAACTTGCCGGATTGGGCGTTAACGACCGTGCCTGAGATCGCGAAGCAGCTCAATCCGCAGAGCCATCTCTATCCGAATCCAAAAAACATGTATGTCCGCCTGCTGGCGGAAACGGGATTGGCCGGCTTTGTTTTGTTCCTCGTTTTTCAGCTTTCTATCCTCGGCGACGCGCTCGCGGCGCTTCGCCGCAGCGGCACGCTGCGCTTCCTTGGATGCGCAGGCTTGTTTGCCTCGCTTGCAATCGCGCTGCATAACCTCACGCAGGATTCGTTCGCTACGCCGAACATCTGGCTAATCCCCGGCCTGCTGGCCGGCATGTCGGCGATTGCGTCGGCCGCGCGTGAGGAACCGCGATGATCGTGCTCGCGGTGGGCATGCCGCGCGCCGGTTCCGGCTGGCATTACAACCTGGTACATGACCTGATGCAGGCTGCCGGCGCGGTGGACGCGCGCTCGATCCGCGCACAATATCATTTGCAAGACATCCTCACCGAGGTCAACTGCAATATCGGCGTGCTCTCGCCGCGGCGGCTGGCGCGCGTGAGCGTCCCCGCGCTGCTGGGCCGCACG
>DASXQN010000423.1:0-3699 GCA_036507155.1 Anaerolineales bacterium | reverse complement strand
GATACAGATCGGCGTTCGGCTTGGTGCGGCCGGGCGGCACATTGTCAGCGCAGATGATCGCCTCGAAACGGTCAAACAGGCCAAGGCGCGCGAGATGCGCATCCACCCACGAATGCGGGGAGCTCGAGGCGATGGCGGTCCTCAGACTCAGTCGACGCGCCGCGTCCAGGACGTCCAGCACGCCGGGCAGGACGGGCTGCGTGAGGATCAGCGCGCCGCTCTCGGACCGAAAGCGGGCGCGCAGCCCGGACGCGTCGAGCCCATCCCGCGCCAATTCCTTCAAATGGGATGCGGCGTCGAATTCCGAATGCCCGTGGCCGCCCACGATCTGTCCCCAGCGCTCCACCGGAAATTCGAATCCGTGGCCGGCATAGATGGCCTGCCAGGTGTCGAGCTCCGGCGTTTCGGTATCCACGATCAAGCCGTCGAAATCGAAGACGAGCGCCTGGATGGTCATAGAGCACCGATTGTAACGTAAAGAAAACCTCCCGCAAAATTTGCGGGAGGTTCGATCTCAGGCAGGTTCCTGGTTTTGACGATATTGTTTGAGGAAGCTCCAGCCCACCATGGCGTTGCCGTCCTCGTCCCAAAGTCGCAGCTTCAGTGATTTGAGGCTGAACAGCAGCGTGAGCGGCTTGACCTGGAACATGTCGTTCTCCTGGTGGCATTCAGGCAGCTTGTAATTGGGGATCTTCGGGCTCAGGTGATGGATGTGATGGAAACCGATGTTGCCGGTGAACCATTGCAGGACGGCCGGCAATTTGTAAAAGGAACTGCCGTCCAGCCCGGCCTTGAGGAATTCCCATTGGTCCTGGTGCTGCCAGTAAGTCGGGTCGAAGTTGTGCTGCACGTAGAACAGCCACACGCCGGTGGCCATCGCGAGCACCATGACCGGAAGCTGCACCAGCACGTACGTCTGCCAGCCGACCAGCCAGCACAACAGGCCGACGATGAGAGTCAGGGCCAAATTCGTCCACCACACGCTGGCAGTCTCGCGCTTGCCCGTGCCGGGAAGCGCGATGCGCTGGGTGATGACAAAGACGATCAGCGGCCCGATCAGGAACATGACGATCGGATTGCGCGAGACACGGTAACCGAATTTCTTCCACCACGGCGCGTCCAGATACTCCTTGACGGTCATGGTGTAGATATCGCCCACGCCGCGGCGGTCGAGATCGCTGGCCGTCGCGTGATGGACGGCGTGGTCATGCCGCCAGCGATAGTAGGGCGTGAAGTTGATCAGGCCGGTGATGATGCCCAGCCAATCGTTGGCCTTCCGCGATTTGAAGAACGAGCCGTGGCCGCAATCGTGGAAGATGATGAAGGTCCGCACCATGAAGCCGGCCGTCGGGATGGCCAGCAGCAGGGTCAGCCAGTAGGAGAACTCCACGCTGCGGATCATCAGGTACCACAGGATAAAAAACGGCACCAGCGTGTTGATCACCATCCACACGCTGCGTTTCATATCCGGTGTCGCATAACGGGCCACCACCTCCTGCCAGCGAGGCTTGGCCGTTGCATTGGTTTGTGTTGTGGTTGTTTGCATTTTGTATTTTTCCAATCTGGGTCCAATTTTACCCCAAAGGGCCGGCCGGCAGATTAGAAACCCGTTGCTTTTTTGCCGCAATATCATTGCAAAGATGATAGAAAACTCACGGCAGGTAGGTGGGCGACAACCGCTTGTGCGCCTGCCAATTCGGCCGGCGCCGCAAATCCCTACTAATGTGATTTCGTTTGTCCCATTTGTCCTGACCGAAAGACTGTCCACGTCAAGTACGTACCGTGAGGAAGTGGTTTCTGCAAATCAGGGACATGCTATACTTGGCGAAATATCCGGCCGGCTGCGCGGCGGAAAAGCGATGTTCGATCGCATTTCCCGAAAGGAATATTCAAGAGCATGTCGACGAAGAACGAGGAATACATTCCCGCGCTCGGGATCCGGGCGCTGACCCCATTCTATGATCTGATCCAGCGCACGGTCGTGCACGACGTGGTTTACAAACGCCGCCTGATCGAAATGGCGGACATCCAGCCCGGTCAGCGCGTGCTCGATCTCGGCTGCGGGACGGGCACGCTGGCAATCATGGTCAAGCAGGCGCAGCCGACCGCGCAGGTTCTCGGCCTGGATGCGGACCCCCAGATGCTGAACGTGGCGCGCGCCAAGGCGGAACGCCTGTCCGCCGAGGTGACCTTCGATGAGGGCATGACCTTCGAGCTTCCCTATCCAGACGCTTCCCTCGACCGCGTGCTGTCCAGCCTGATGATCCATCATCTCAAAACCGCGGACAAGCAGCGCACCGCCCGCGAAATATATCGTGTGCTCCGAAGTCCCGACCCTGCGTCGGGGAAGCCGGGTGGCGAAATGCACGTGGTGGACTTCGGCAAACCGCACAGCCTGTACGGCAAACTGGTGGGCTTCCTGCTGCATGAGTTCGAGGAGGCCGGCGATAACTTCGACGGCCGCCTGCCCGAGTTCTTCTCCCAGGCGGGCCTGAACGTGCGGGAAGACCATGAATTTCTCACCTTCTTCGGAACGATGACGTTCGTCCATGGCCTCAAGCCGCGGGCGTAGGCGCCGGCCGGACGAAGATAAGACGACCATGACCAGACTCGAAGCCAGCGTGCTGATCAACAAATCCCCCGAGGATATCTTCGCGTTCTTCAGCGTCCCCGAGAACCACGCAAAATTCATACCGGGCATGCTGGAGTTCAAGAAGACGTCGGCCGGCCCGCTCGGGCAGGTCGGCGCGACCGCGCGCGGCATCCGCCGGGACCTGGGCCTCCGATGGGACGTGCTGTACGAGATCACTGAGTTCCAGCCGAACGACCATCTTGGAATGAAAGGCGTCATGGGCCCAATCAATTTCAAGGATGGGTATGTGCTGGAGCCGCAGGGTAGCAGCACGCGCGTCAAATTCTGGCTGGAGCTCACGCTCAATGGCCTGGCAAAACTCGCGCAGCCCTTCATCGCGCTGATCGGCAAGACCCATGCGCACGAGACGCTGGCCAATCTAAAGAATCAACTCGAATCACCGCGCTAGCCGCGCCCGGTTTGAAGGGTCTGTCTCGCGCGGGAAAACATCGCTGCCATGGCTATCGATCTATACCAGCCGTTCACAAATCCCATCACCGGAGAAACGTTTCGCTGCCTCTCGTCCAGCGCAGAGGCCTATATCACCGAGTGGATCGTGCAGCCCGGCGGTTTTGTTCCCTTCGAGCACATCCACCTGTCCCAGGAGGAGATCTTCCACGTGCAGCAGGGCGAGATGCGCGTCGTGCTCAACGGCCGCGAACAGCTCTGCCGGGCCGGAGAGACGATCACCATGCCGCGCGGCGTCCGGCAAACTGCCTACAATAACAAACCGGAAGTGCTGCATTGCGTGCTTGAGTACAGGCCCGGCCTCGACTCGTACAAGGTCTTTCAATGTTTTGGCGGTCTGACCGCGGACGGCGATATCGACCGGCGCGGCATCGCCAACCCGCCGAAGATGATGTACTTTCTCAGGCGCATGAACGCCAGGGCGGTGGCGCGGCCGTCCTTTGTACCAGGGCCGATCTTCAGCCTGCTCTTGAACGTGTGCTTTGTGGCCGGCTCGGTCGCCGGCTGGGAGCGGCTTTACAGGAAATATACGGAATAAAACAAAGCCTTCCTTTTTGGCCCGTTTGGTTGTATAATTTGTATTATTCTTCACAAATAGA
>DASXQN010000422.1:0-2487 GCA_036507155.1 Anaerolineales bacterium | reverse complement strand
AACGCGCTGCGGCACACGCCGCGGTCCAGCCGCATCTCGATCGCGGCGCGCGCCGACGGACCTCGCCTTGAGGTCGCGATCGCGGATGAGGGGCTTGGCGTGTCCGCCGCGGACCTGGACCGGATCTTCGACCGCTTGTACCGCACCGACGCCTCGCGCCGCCGCGAGGACGGCGGCTCTGGGCTCGGCCTGGCCATCGCGCGCTCGATCGTCCTCGCCCACGGCGGAGGGATGCGCGCCGACAGCGTGCCCGGCCGGAGCCTGACGATCACGATCTGGCTGCCGGTCTCGACAAAGCTCTGAGGCGGCCGCGAGTCACAGACCATCGGGAGCATAATCTCTCTGGTAATGTAAAATTGGAAGGCTATCTCAGCCTCCACATGAAATCATTCCGACGTCTCTCACACGCCGCATACTGGGACCCCCGGGCGGAGGCCCTGCTCCATCTGTCCATCGCCGTCCTAGCCTTTACCCTCATCCTGCTCAATCGTTCCCCCAATCTGCTGCGGCCCATCAGCATGAGCCTGCGGACCGGCTTTGCGCTGGTCATGCTCTTCGTGGTGGCGCTGCTCTATCTTGCATTTCGACTCCCTGGCGGACTCGGCAGACTGCTCGCGCTCACCCTGACCCTGGGCCTGTTCGCCCTGCCCCTGGCCGGACTCTGGGCCTCGGGGCAGACGCAGCCCACTCTGCTGAGTGGGCTGATCCCACTCTACGACGCGTACGACTATTACACCGACGCGCTGCGCATGCTCGCCGGCCAGGACTTTTCCGTCTTCTCCGCGCGGCGGCCACTCTTCCCCGGCCTGCTGGGCGTATTCCTTGCGTTGACCGGACGAAACCTGATGATGGCGCTGGCCGTGTTCGCCGCGCTCACCGGCCTGGCCTGTTACCTCACGGCGCGCGAGATCCAGCGCACGCACGGCGCGGAAGCGGCGGTGTTCGCGCTGACGATGATTTTCCTGTTCTACCGCGCGCACACCGGCGTGACGATGAGCGAGAACCTGGGTGTTCCGCTCGGGACGCTGGGATTCGCATTGATCTGGCGAGGCGTGGCCGCGCGCAGCCGCTGGTTGATGTGGATCGGCCTGTTTGCCACGACGTTGGCTTTGAACGCGCGCGCGGGTCCCTTCTTCGTCCTGCCGCTGCTGATCGTATGGACCGGTTGGTTCTTCCGCGCCGGAGGAAGCCGCATTGCCTGGCGTGAGCTTGCAATAAGCGCTGCCTTTGTCGCGGCGGGCTTTGCGATCAACCTGGTCATGGTGCGCTTGCTTGCATCGCCGTCCGGTGTACCGTTCGCCAACTTCTCGTACAGCCTGTACGGGTTGGCGTCGGGCGGTCATCACTGGCACTATGTCTTCGAAATTCATCCCGAGGTGCTGGCCCTGCAGGAACCGGAACAATCCGGCCGTATCTATCAACTGGCATTCGAGCTCATCCGTCAGCAACCGGCGCTCTTCGTGCGCGGCATATTCTGGAATTGGGGCGCGCTCTTCTCCGACTCCTGGTACAACGTGTACGCGTACGTCGGTGGCGAGAACCGGACCGCCAATCTCCTGGCCCGCTGGGGACTGTACGCGCTCTGTCTGCTTGGGATCTACCGGTGGCTGCGCAATCGCTCGGACGCGTTCAACAGCCTCGTCATCGTCAGCGCGCTGGGCGTATTCTTGTCCGTGCCGTTCCTGCCGCCCACCGATGCATTTCGAATGCGTCCCTATGCAGCCGGCATGATCATCTTCGCGTTGTTGCCTGCCATGGGCCTGGTATTCCTGCTGGAACGCTTCGGGCGCGGGCTCTTCGTCCGGCCCGCCGACCAGCTCTGGGGTCCGCGCTGGACCGCGGGGTATACCGTCCTGCTCATGCTCATGATGCTGATTGGTCCCTTGATCGTGCGCGCCGTAGGATCCACTCCTCCCCTCCCCGCTGTCGCGTGCGCCGCGGGACAAGATGCCATCGTCATACACTATGACCCGGGCACGTTCATCAACGTCCATCGCCAGAACGAACCGTTCCTGGACTGGATGCCGGATTATCACTACAGCCTGTTTCGCTTGAACGCGCACAGTCTCGTCGATCCCGAATTCGTCCTGTGGCTCGAACGCATCAATCCCCCGCAGACGCTCTTTTATACGATCGATCAGCGAACATTGCGCAAAGCATTGGTTTCCACTGCGCCGGAAGCGCTGCCACAGCCCGGCAAATGGCTGGAACTGTGCGGCCGCTGGGAAACCGATGCGCGCCTGACCTCGTATGATATTTTTTATGCGGACGAGGCCCGGCCGCTGCCGCCTCCATGAGTCTTTCTTGGTATAATTCGTCCGCCCTAAAAAACGGAGAGGTCGCGTAGTCTGGTTTAGCGCGCACGCTTGGAAAGCGTGTAACCTGCAAGGGTTCGCGGGTTCAAATCCCGCCCTCTCCGCCAAAAATAAAACCCCGGCCACTGATGGCCGGGGTTTTCTAATTCGTTTACCCGCCTTAGATTCGTGC
>DASXQN010000421.1:0-6222 GCA_036507155.1 Anaerolineales bacterium | reverse complement strand
GCAGCATCCCACGAACGCTCGTGCGTGCGGACCGCCTGAGACTTGCAGATATTCCCTGGGAGAACCTGGTCGCGTTCACTGCGCCCATCCTGACGATCACCGCGTTGGGGGCGGTCGAAAGCCTGCTTTCAGGCGCCGTCGGCTCTAACATGACAGGCGTGCGGCTGCAGGCCAACCAGGAGCTGATCGCACAAGGCGTGGGGAATATGCTGATCCCTTTCTTCGGAGGCGTCCCCGCCACGGCCGCGATCGCGCGTTCGAGCGTCGGCATCCGATCTGGCGGACAGACCCGACTTGTCAGCATCGTACATGCCCTGGGCTTGTTACTCTCGATGTTCCTCCTGGCGCCTGTGATGGCGCGCATCCCGTTGGCGGCGCTTGCCGGCGTGCTGATGGTCACCGCGACGCGCATGATCGAGTGGCGATCGATCGGTTTCATGTTCGCGCGCTTCTTCAAGACTGACATGATCGCGTTCAGCGTGACGATGCTGGCAACCGTGATCCTGGATCTGACGCAGGCCATCCTGATCGGCTCGTTCCTGGCCGGGGCGGTATTTCTGAACAGGATCGCAAGCATCGAGATCAGTGTGCAGGACGTCGATACTGAAAAACTCAGGCAGAAGGGGATCGAGACGGCCGGCAAATGCCGGCACGTGAGGGTGGCCTTCCTTACCGGCCCGCTTTTCTTTGCGGCGATCGGGCAGTTCAATGAGGCCTTCGCGCGCCTCGATGAGACACATGCGCTGATACTCTCCATGCGCGGCGTACCTTTGATCGATACGGCAGGCCTGGAGGCCATCCACCACCTGTACGAACGCTTGCAAGGGCAGGGCGGCACCTTGATGCTCGCGGGCGTTCCGGATACCGTCCGGAAAATGTTGGAGCGCGGGAGGCTCGTGGAGTTGATCGGGGAGCAAAATCTCTTCTGGAGCAGCGATCAGGCGATCGTCGAAGCCGAAAAGCGGAGGTGTTCCTTCTGCGCCTGAGCGCTGCTCCGCGCCTGCAGGCGCCCTTCATGCAGGCGCGCGCCAGGCGCTTTTACAATTTCCTCATAACTGGCAGTATACTTGGGCCATTCTTTCGCAGGAGAATGTTGCATGGATTTCCAAAACGCCGATGATTCCGTCGCCCACCGCATCCAGGCCATCAATGAGCGCGTCAAGCACCTCAAGGAAGATGACCTGTATTTCTATAACCAGGCCATGGAGGAGATCCGCGGCGGCGCGAAGGTGCTTGTGCGAGGACGCGAAATGGGCATGTACGCCTCTTACAGCTACCTGGGCCTGGTCGGGCACCCGCGCATCAACGAAGCTGCCAAGAAAGCCATCGATAAATTCGGCACCGGCACGAACGGCGTGCGCACGCTGGCAGGCACCCTGACCATCCATGACGAACTCGAAGAGACCATTGCGAATTTCAAGAACGCCGAAGCCGCCATCACTTACTCGTCAGGCTATGCCACGAATCTGACCGTGATCTCGACCCTGATGGGGCGCGGCGACTACGTCTTTTCCGACAAGCTCAACCACGCCTCCATCGTGGATGGCTGCATCATGTCCGGCGCGGAATTCCGCCGTTTCAAGCACAACGACATGCACGACCTCGAAAACAGGCTGAAGAACGTGCCTGCGGGCGTATCCAAAATGGTGATCGCCGACTCGGTCTTCAGCATGGACGGCGACATCATCGACCTTCCAAAGATGGTCGAACTGTGCAAGACGCATCGCGCCTGGCTGATGATCGACGAGGCACATTCGCTCGGCGTTCTGGGCAAGACCGGTCACGGGATCGAGGAGTACTTTGGTCTGGGCGACGTGATCGATATCAAGATGGGTACACTGAGCAAGACCATTCCATCGGTAGGTGGATATGTTGCGGCGAAGAAAGAAGTCATCACTTATTTGCGACATGCCAGCCGCGCCTACATCTTCTCGGCGGCGCTCCCGCCCGCTCAGGTGGCGGCTGCCAATGCGGCCTTTAAGGTCATTCTGGATGAACCCTGGCGCGTGGAGAAGTTGAATCAAAATACAGGCATTTTCATTAATGGGCTGAAGGGCATGGGCTTCGACACGCTAATGACGGAGACCGCCATCGTCCCGGTCTTGTGCGGGACGGATGAGGCGGCTTTTGCCATGACGCGCGAGGCCCAGCATCGCGACGTCTTCGTCCTGCCGGTGGTATCGCCCGCGGTACCGGAAGGGCTGGCCCGGCTGCGCGCCACGGTCACTGCCGCACACGAACCCTCCGATATCGAACATGCGATGGAAGTGATCGGTGAAGCGGGTAAGAAACTCGGCGTGATCTCGTAAAACACCCACGGAGGGTGGCTGCCAGGGATCCGAGCCAGTCACAGTCCGCGTGGCTGGCTCGTTTTATCGAGAGGAGTGAATCTCATGAAATGGCAATGGAAACTGGGCCGATTCGCCGGCATCGACGTGTATGTGCACGCCACTTTTGTGCTGCTGATCGGCTGGATCGCGTACAGTTATTGGCTGCAATCGCACCGGTGGCTGGAGGTCCTGCAAGGCATCGTCTTTATCCTGACGTTATTCGCGTGTGTGGTCCTGCACGAGTACGGCCACGCGTTGACCGCCCGAAAGTACAACATTAAGACCCGCGACATCACGCTGTATCCGATCGGCGGCGTGGCGCGGCTGGAGCGCATGCCGGATAAACCGCTCGAAGAACTGTGGGTGGCGCTGGCAGGACCGGCCGTCAATGTCGTGATCGCTGCCGGCCTTGCCCTGTATCTTTACCTGACCCGCGGGCTGGTTCCGCTGCAAAGCCTGACCGCCGCCTCGGGCGACATCCTGGAGCGCTTGCTGGTCGTCAACGTCTATCTGGCGGGCTTCAACCTCCTGCCCGCCTTCCCCATGGATGGCGGTCGCGTGCTGCGGGCGTTGTTGGCAATGCGCCTCGAGTATGTGCGCGCCACGCAGATCGCAGCCGCCGTGGGCCAGGGACTGGCGCTGATCTTCGGCTTCCTCGGATTGTTCAGTAATCCCTTCCTGCTCTTTATCGCCTTCTTCGTGTGGATCGGCGCGTCGCAAGAGGCCAGCATGGTCCGCGTCAAAGACTCCCTGAGCGGCGTGCCGGTCGGCCGCGCCATGCTTACCAATTTCGAGATTCTATCGCCGGGAGATACGCTGGGCCGCGCCGTGGAGTTGATCCTCGCAGGGACTCAGCAGGATTTTCCCGTGACCGACGAAGCCGGCCGCGTGCTCGGTATCCTGACACGGGACGATTTGATCTCCGGCCTCGCGCATCAAGGCAAGGACACTCCGGTGACAAGCGTGATGCGCCAGGATCTGCCTGAAGTGGACTCGCACGACATGATCGAGTCGGCGCTGATGCGCTTGCAAGAGTCCAAGTCGAAGACGCTGCCGGTCCTGCATGACGGCCGGTTGGTTGGGCTGATCACCGCGGAAAACATCTCTGAGCTGATCATGATCAGGACGGCGCTAAAGACCGCCCGGTCAGCCCCCAAAGCAAGCTAGACTGCGCATCGAACGACTTCAAGAAGCATAAATATCTAAAAAACGAATTTGGTCGGATCCGCCGTGAACTGGGTCCAGGCAATGCATTGGCGCGGCGTAAACTCACACAGACCGCCCTCGTCCCACTGATCTGACTTCGGCGCGTAGCCGTGCTGCGCGTATTTGGCGCGATAGCCCCCGGCGATCTTCTGTGCAAGTTCGTGTTCGGGCCTGCCCGCGGGCCGCGCGTTCCCTTCGAGAACGATCACCTCATCTCCGCTTTCGAGGTGCACGGCGACGTTTGCATTTCCGGCGAGGTTGCGGGCATGCCGCGTCTCGGGGCTGCCATCATAGTAGATCCTCCCGTCGACAAAAACACCCCGGCGCGGGATCACGTGCGGGCGGCCATCCGGGCGAACCGAGCACAGCCAGTAGTTCTTCGCATCGGCGAGGCGCTTTGTCACAAACTCCCATTCCACGATTGCGACGGGCTTGTCGACGTAACCGGGCGGAAATTCCGGGCGGGTTACTGTAGGTTGGTCCATCACTCGTTCTCCTTATTGAAACTTTGGCCAGATCAAGCGGATCGCGATCATCCACATCACGCAACCGATCAACACATCCAGGATGCGCCAGGTGAGCGGCTTCTGAAAAAGCGGGGTCAAAAAGCGCGCGCCGTAGGCGAGACCGAAGAACCATAACGTCGACGCGCTCCATGCGCCGAGCACAAAACTTAGCCGTTCTGCGGCCGGGTGCCGCGCACCCAGTCCGCCCAATAAGATGACCGTGTCGATATACACATGCGGATTGAGCAGGCTGAAGGCCAGCACAGCCAAAACGGTACCGCGTACGGAGGCGACCTGGTCGTCGCTTGCCGGTTCGGCTTGCAGGCTCTGGTGCTTGAGCGCGTTCTGGAACGAGCGCAGCCCATAGAAAAATAGGAACGCCGCGCCGCCCCAGGTCATGATCGTCAAAAGCGCGGGAGTGCTTTCGATGAGCACGCCCAGACCTGCCACGCCCAGCGAAATCAGCGCCACGTCGCACAGGATGCAGATCAACGCGGTGATCAGCACGTGCCGACGGAGCAACCCCTGCCGAAGCACGAACGCATTTTGGGCGCCAATGGCGATGATCAGGCTCGCGCCGAGGCTGAGCCCTTCAAGAAAGGCGGAGGCAGACATGTAGGATCAATCGGCCGGAGCTTCGATGGCAGATTCCGCCGGCGGGCTGTGCGGCTGCACCTTAAAGATTTTGAATCCCCATTGGACGGCTGGACCGATCAAGATCGCGATCACCGCCGTCCCGATCCCCGCGGGACCGCCCAGCGCCCACCCGAGCAGGAAGACACCCACCTCGATGACGCCGCGGGCCAGCCGCAGGCTGAGGCGCGTCGTCCGATGGACCGCCAGCATCAAGCTGTCACGCGGGCCGGCCCCTGCATTCACGCCGATGTAGATCGCGCTGGCCATCCCCTGAGTCAAAATCGAGGCCAGCAGCATTCCAGTCTGCATGGGCAAGTGGCCGGTGACCGACGGGATCAACCACAGGAAAAGGTCCTCCCATGGTCCGATGCTGAGAATGTTGCCAAGCGTTCCCCACCCGACGCTTTCGCGCAGCGACATGGCAATGACCAGCACTGTGAAGCCCACCATCACAGTCAAGGTGCCGGGAGTCCAACCGGTGATTTGCGCCAGTGCCACATCCAGCACTGACCATGATCCTGTGCCGAGGTTGGCGCGGATCATCAGCGCGATCGACAAGCCGAACAGCGCAAACCCGACCTGAATAATAAAAAAGTCGCGTGGGAACGCTCTCCAGCGGATCGATTTGATCAAAGGACCTCCGGGATAGGATCAGGTTTATGGCGCCGTCTGAGGGGCGGCGGGTTTTTCAAGACCTCGAATGAGTCGCTTGCCGAAATTCATACCGGGCACTTCAATGAATCGATAGCTCAACCCGGCCACCGGCAGCGAGAGGCCGGTGATCAGCACGAAGGCGAGGAAGAAGGCGGTCGTCTTTCCCATTGGCCAGGGAGCCGGCAGGGCCCGCATGATCAGCTCGACCACCAGGAAGTGCAGCAGGTAGAGGCTGTAGCTGACTCTGCCAACCCAGCGGGTGAAAGGATTCACGAGGACCCTCGTCGGGTGATAGTGAAGCGCCAATGCGAACAGTAGAAAAGCCACCGCATAGAACACGTGCTGGGGAAGCAGCCCAAGAAAAGTCTTCACATTGAGCCCGACAACGAAAAGGAAGACTGCTCCGGCAAGCAGAGTCAATCCAAGCTTTCGGTCTTTCACAAGCTTGGTCGCCCGAAAGATATGATAGGTGGCGATGCCGATCCCGAAGACCGGCAACTGTGAGAAAAACCAGAGAAAGAGAAATGATCTCACTAACCGGGACTGGTCAGGGTAGTGCAACATCAGCACGGGCGTGAGTACGGCAGCCAGCGTAAATTGCAGGATCAAGCTGCCGATAATGAACAGGCCGGTCGACTCGAGATCTTTCAACGCCGCGAACAGCAACGGTATGCAAAGGTAAAAGGTCATCTCGATGGCCACTGACCATTCGATCGGCACGATCGAATTGATCGCCTCGGGATGCCAGCCGTTCAGGAAAAGGAAGGTCAGCGGATATTGCCAGGCCTGGATCCCGTTGGGGGCGTATTCGCGCGGGCCGAATCCATAGACGAGCGTATATAGACCGATCGCAAGATAGAAAAGCGGCGCGATGCGGAAGAACCGGCGGA
>DASXQN010000420.1:0-3609 GCA_036507155.1 Anaerolineales bacterium | reverse complement strand
GGGAGTCGGACTCCAGGACTTCGACAACGACGGTTGGAAGGACCTGTTTGCGGCGCAGAGCCACGTTCTCGACAATGTGGAACAGATCCATTCCTGGCTGCGGTACCTGGAACCACCCGCGTTGCTTCGCAATGCGTCGGGCAGGTTCGAGAAGGCGGAACTTGCGGGTCTACTACCTGTGGCGGGCCGAGGGGCCGCATTCGGAGACGTGAACAATGACGGGTATTTGGACGTGGTCGTGTCGGTGCTGGGCGGTCGCCCGCTGGTGCTCTTCAATCGCGGGAGGAAGAATCATTGGCTCACACTGAAGCTGGTGGGCGGCACCAGCAATCGAGACGGAATAGGCGCCCGGGTGAGAGTTGGAAAGCAGTGGGTCTATGCGACGACTTCGGGCAGTTATCTCTCGGCAAGCGACGGGCGCGTCCATTTCGGCCTGGGATCTGTCGACAAGGCTACGGTGGAAATCGTTTGGCCGAGCGGGAAGAGACAAGTCATGGAAAACACCGCGGCCGATCGGATTGTGATGGTGAAGGAGATTTGAATGATCGCGGTGGTTGCGCTGGCGCTGGCGTTGCAGGCAGCGCCTGATCTGAACCTGCATGTCGAGGCCGGGCTGAAGGCCAAACGTGCCGGCGACCTGGATACGGCGATCCGCGAATTCAAGCGGGTCGTAGAGTTGGCGCCCGGCATGGCAGCCGCGCACGTTAACCTGGGCGCTGCCTACTACGAGAAGAAGGACTACGCAGGCGCGACTCCTTCCTTACGCAAGGCATTGGAGATCAATCCGGACTTGCCAGGAGCGCATGGCATGTTAGGGGCGGCATTGCTGGCGCAAGGTTATGCGTCCGAGTCAATTCCGCACCTGGAGAAGGCGCAGGCCGCCGATTTGCTGGGGGTGGCGTTTCTGGAGTCAGGCCGAGTGCGGGAGGCGATCGACGCGCTCGAAGCCGCGCTTCAGAAGCGGCCCGGCGATCCTGATCTGCTCTACTATCTTAGCCAGGCCCATGGGCGGCTGTCGAAGCAGGTTTTCGACCGGCTGGCGGATCAAAGTCCGGCTTCGGCGCGCACACTGCAGATGCTTGGCGAGGCGCACGCGGCAGCGGGAAACCGCGACGCGGCTGAGACGGAGTTTCGTGCCGCGCTGGCGATGCGGGCAGATTTGCGCGGAGTGCATCTTGCGCTGGGGGAGCTGTATCTCGGCTCGGGCGATTACGAGAGCGCGGAGAGTGAATTCCGTGAGGAGATCCACCTCGCTCCGGGGTCTGCCGCTGCTGCATACAAACTGGGGACGGTGCTGTTGAATCGAGGCCGGGTCCGCGAGGCAGTTGGGGAACTGAAGCGCGCCAACGGGCTGCGTCCCGGAATGCCGGAGACGTTGCTCGAGTTGGGCAAGGCGACCGCCGCCGTTGGGGAGTTTGCTTCAGCCGAGACGCTGCTCCAGAAGGTCGTGGAGCAGGAGCAGGCGTCGCGACTGGCGGAATCCGCGCATTTCCAGCTCGCGCAGATCTACCGGAGACTGGGGCGTCCGGCGGATGCAGACCGGGAGATGAAGCGGTTCCAGGAGCTGCGCAAGACCCGCAAATAGAGCTCGATATCGAAGAGATGACCGGCCGTGCCTTTCTGGTGAGTCCGCTTCAGCCACAGAGGACACGGAGATGCACGGCGCAGTCAAATCATTCCCCTGACTGCTGCATCTGGTGAGTGACCGGCGCGCCCCGCCACGATCTATAGGGCCAAGGGGAATCAAGTACGTAGGCCTATTTAGATTTTGTGATTTTTGTGACTTTTTGAGGCCCGTCTGTTTTCTGGCTCCTTATTTTAAGGTTCTGCTATTCCATGAGGGCGAGCGCCAGGAACCGAAATTGTGGCCCGGGTCATCAGACCCGGGCGTCGCGCGCAGCGCGACCACCTGGTACAAGTGCGTTGCTGATCCCGCTTCGTCCCGCTTCGCGGGAGGTCTGATGACCCGGGCACAAACACCCGTCGACGACGCAGTGCCCTGCTCTCATGTCTGCAGTGACGAAATACGTTACCGTATTTATGAAATCATGTACTTAGGCTGTGCTTCTCGCAGGCTAAAGCAGGCTAAAGCCTGTACTCCAAACATCGGAAATTGCAGACACCGTCCACATTCAAGCCCGAGAGAGGAGTTGCAGGATTTCGCGGGCGCCCACGTAGAGGAAGAAGAGCAGCGCCACGACGAGCACCGCGTTGAGCAGGATGCCGGTGCGGAATTCGGCGCCAACCCACTCGCGGCGATTGTTCATCAGGAGCAGAGTCAAGGCCAGCAGGGGAAGCAGCGTGGCGCCTGTGATGCCGAAGGCGAGTTGGAGTTGCTGTACCGGCCAGTGGAGCAGTAGCAACGGGACGGTCGCGAGGAACAGAAGAGAGGCGCGGTAGGGGAGTGAGCGGCTCACGTCGACTTCGCCGCGCTGCGCGATGCCGGAGCCCGAGCGCAGCCAGAGCAAGTCGGTGAATAGATAAGGCAGGCTCTGCCAGACGCCGAGGAGCGCTGAGAAAACCGCCGCCCAGAAGCCGATCAGGAAGGCCCACTTTCCGAATGGCCCCGCCGCGGCCGCGAGTTGATCGGCCATTTTGAGCGCCAGCCCGGCGCCCTGTCCTTGCAGGCGGACGCGCGAGCCGATGATCACGACCGCCATGCCGAAAAGGCCGATTACCGTGTAGGAAAGCGTCAGATCGAGGCGGCAGGCGCGCAGCCCCTCGCGCCCGGTCCGGCCCTCCTCGCGGATCCAGTATCCGTAGCTGATGAGCGCGACGGTGCCGCCGATCGCGCCCATGAGTCCCACGACCCAGCCCGCGCTCCCGGCCGGCAGGTGTGGAACCAATCCACGCGCGACTGCCGGCCAATCGGGGGCCAACAGGAAAGCCGTGAGCACAACGGTGGCAAACATTGCGCCGACACCGAGCGCGAGCACCCGCTTAAGCAGCGCGTAGCCTCCGCCCCACACCAGCGCCAGCCCGGCCAGCGAGTGGATCGCCCCCCACAACTGGCGTGACCGGTCAAGACTGCCGAGAGGAAAAAGGCCGGCGCCTGCGACGCCGCAGGCGCTCGACAACATCCCGGCAGTCACGAGCGTGAATAGTAGCAGGTAGGCGAAAAAGACCCACTGGATCCAGCGTCCCAGCTTGTGGATCCACCCTTCCAGCAACGTCGTTCCCGTCGCCATCTGCCAGCGCGCGACGCCTTCGTTCAGCGTCCACTTGAGAAGCACGCCGGCCGGCGCGGCCCACAGGATCGCTATGCACGCCTCGGAACCCGCCAGGCTTCCGGTCAAAATGTCGCCGGCCCCTACGCTCGTCGCGGTCAGGAGGATTGCCGGACCGATCGCCGAGAGCGACACCTTGCGCGCACGCTCCGGCACTCGGTACGCAGGCTGTTGTGCAGGCACGATCGTAACCCGTTATTTATTGGGGGTAATGGAGCGACATCGTAGAGATGGCCCGCGGGCCGTCTCTACGGAGTAGCTGCCGGGCCTTGGCTGTAAGAAAATTCCCTTCCAGCCGGCAAGAATTTCACACTTCATAGGGTAGGAGGACACGGAGATGCCAGAAGACTTGTAGGCACTGATCCTTGCCTATTTGGCAGAG
>DASXQN010000419.1:0-4374 GCA_036507155.1 Anaerolineales bacterium | reverse complement strand
GGATGATAGAAGGCAGCGTGCGACTTTTTTCTGTCTTGGTTGGATCGCACGAAAGAATTCCGGCGTGGTTCGGAGGATTGCTGGCAATGGTCATGAGATCGCTTGCCATTCGGACATGCACCAGCTTGTTTATGAGTTGGGAGCCCAGAAGTTTCGGGAAGATCTTAAGACCGCGATCGAATCCTTGGAGGACATAGTTGGCGAAAAGGTCGTCACCTATCGGGCACCAGGCTTTTCGGTCACCGCAGGCGAGGCGCCGTGGTTCTTCGAGGTTTTGGGCGAGCAGGGCATCACAGTAGATTGCTCGATATTTGTGGGCAGGCACGGTCATGGCGGGATGCCACATTTCCCGGGATACTTGCCTACAAGGATCACGTGGAGCGGCGGCATCATACGAGAATTTCCGATGGGTGGTGCCTCTGTTTTTGGGCGCCCGATGGTTTACTCTGGGGGCGGCTATTTCCGCTTGCTTCCTTACGGGATTATTCGAGAGCTTGCGCGGCGCCAGAATTATGTTATGACATATTTCCACCCGAGGGATTTTGACTCCGAGCAACCGGTGGCTCCGGGGCTTCCCCCGATACGTCGCTTCAAGTCTTATGTCGGGCTTAAGGCCGCCGCCGCTAAACTGGGAAGATTGTTGCAGGACTTCAAGTTTGTTGATGTGCGAAGCGCAGTAGCCACTGTACGTTGGGAGGAGACTCCCCAAATTGCCGCCAGCTCCTTGGGGGTATGATCGCTGACTGGGCGTGCCCCCGCGGACGCCACTGATCTTCGATGGCCGCGATCGGTATGACCCGCAACCGGTGCGCAGTCTGGGATCCGCCCGGGCGTTCGCCCGCAGGCGAGCTCACCCGCCGTATTGCCACGGCGTCTCCGCTATGGTCAGGGGCCGGACTTGTTCCCGGCATTCGGCCTCCACCACCCGCAGGATCACCACCGCATGATCTCCGTCCGTGTCCACGATCCGTTCAACCTGGCATTCGATGTGCGCGGGCAGGTCGGCCAATACGGGCGCGGCAGTCCTGCCTTCTGCGAACGGTTCGCCATTTATCGTCCCGCGCTCTGCTCGAGCCGGCGAGGGTTCCAAAATGAAAGGATGAGGGCTGTCGGTTGACAGCCGTTCTGCATTCTTGAGGGCGATGCGTTGTCCGATCGTGGGCGATGCGTAGCCCGATCGAATCAGAAGACAATCTTGCCGCGCAGGACGAATCCGTTGAGGACGTGGGCGATTCGGTGCCGGCATGGCTGAAGCATCCCGCCCGCGGCGAAACGCCGGGATCGAATGCGCGCGTGGGGATAGGTGAAGAAAGCGGTCTCGGCCCAATCCCTACGACCGGCTGGTGGAAGCATCACGACCGTCGGTAGACGATCGTCTACGAGCCAGCGTTGCGCCCGTCGACACATCTTGTATTCGATCGACTGCTCGACCTGATCCAAAGAGATCACTGATACGCGCCGGGGAGCGCTAATTGATATCCATAAACGCTCATACAATCCGAAATGAAAATAGGAGCCGAGCATGCAGCGCGCTATCCCACTTCGCTTCCGTGACCTGTATGCCGCCATCGTGGCGCGCGTGGTCGCGTCGGGTGGCGCGGCATCGCGGGATCGGCACGGCGCGGGCCGCCAGCCGGTTGGCCTGGCGCCCGAACCGGCGACAACGCCCGAGCCCGTGGTCCAGGTCTACGGCGCCCGTTGCTCGCGCTGGCGCGGCTATTTCGGCGTCCATACCTGGATCGCGGTGAAGCCGGTCGGCGCGAGGGCGTACACGGTCTACGAGGTGCTCGATTCGCGCTTGCGCCGGACGGGTTCGGCGCTGGCGATCCGGAAACGCGTGCCCGATGCGCGCTGGTTCGGCCATGCGCCCGAGCTCCTGGCGGAGAAGCGCGGAGACGGCGTGGATGCGCTGATCGCGCGCATTGACCAGGCCGCCCGCGAGTATCCTTACGCCGGGGAATACGTCGTCTGGCCCGGACCCAATTCCAACACCTTCACCGCTTACGTCGCCCGCGCAGTGCCCGAGCTCGAAGTGGACCTGCCGCCAACCGCGATCGGCAAGGACTACCTTGGCGACAGGCTGCTCGCGACGGCGCCGAGCGGCAGCGGCTTCCAGGTGTCGCTTTTCGGATTGCTCGGGATTCTGGCGAGCGGCGTCGAAGGCTTCGAACTCAGCGTACTAGGACTCACCTTCGGGATCGACCCGTTCTCACCGGCGCTCAAGCTCCCGCTCGTCGGCCGCCTCAGCGCGGCGCGCTCGAACGGCTCCAGCGCCCCGGTACGCATCACTGCAGAGACCTCGTAGGACGGCACCCCGTCACATCTCACCGGGCAGAGGCGAACCATGATGAATGTGATCTACAACAGCGAGAATTACTACGTGGTCGAGTATCCTGACGAGCGCGCATATGAGGTGGTGGACAAGCACAGCGCGCGCGGCATGTTCTTCCAGGGCGACGTTGCGGCCAAGTTCATGAAATCCATGCGGACCGCGGTCGCCGACGACGCCTCTGTGGAGCACGTCGACGAGTTTCTCGGCAGCTTCGACGTGCTGCTGAACCAACCGATCGTCATCCACTGAACTCGGTCTCAACCGCCTGGCCAATATGGGCGCGGCGGTTTTTCCTTCCACGACCGGCTCCCCGTTGAGCGTGCCGCACCCGGCAGCGGTCGGGAAGAAAAACCGGCCGGCGATGTGGTCGTCCGGACTCTAATGGTCGCTCCCCGAGAACCTGGCTGAGCACAACAAGGCAAAAGAGCTCTGTCGTTGGCGCACTACATATTGTCGCCATTCAATGACAGGCATGTTCCGTTCAGGGGATGGCATAGATAACCGTGTGACAAAAGCACGCTTCTATGCTGGCCTGATGAGGCTGCGGCGATCACGATTGACCGATAGACAGAACGAGCGCTTGCTCGAGCACTTTGTGGCCGGCACTCCAGCGCGTCCCGCGGCCGACCTGGTCGGTGTCAATCGAAACACGGCCAGACTGTTCTACCACCGACTGCGCGTGATCATCGCGCAGCGTCTTTCCCGAAACAGTGCGCTCAAAGGCGGGGCTGTAATCGTCGGTGCCCACTCGGGGAGCACAGTTGTGGACAAACATGTTCGGGACGCGGCAGGCGAGGCCCCGGTCTTCGGGCTCCTCGAGCGCGGGAGCAAGGTTTACACCGTGATGCTGGCCGACTCCCTGGGCGAAGCATCAGCGCCGGTTCCAAGGGCCCAGGTGCGACTCGACGCGGTCTTCTACGCCGATGCATCCGGCGGCCGCGAGGTACTCGATGTCTCCGGCTTTTACCAGCAGCGAGTCAACGTGGGGAAACGCCCTGCGCGAGGCCGGCCGCAGATCGACAGCATCGAGAATTTCTGGAGCCAGGCCAAACGGCATTTGCGACGGTACAACGGCGTCCCGCAGCAGCACCTTCATCTGTTCCTCAAGGAATGCGAGTGGCGATTCAACTACGGCTCCCCCCGGCAGTTGCGGAAGGCATTGAAATCGTGGATCAAATCGTCCTTGGGCTAGTCACTATCTATGCCGGACCCGGCAGCCCTTCCGCGCGCTGAATAGGATCGTCCCGGAAATCGTCGCCGCCGGGCGACGTTAGTGCGCGTCCTCCCTCGACGCGCTCGCGCCAATTGCTTGATTTCCTTGAGTACGCCCTTGTTGGCACGGGCCTTGCGATGATGTTCCGCTGCGCCGGCCTGCAAAGACAAGCGGGTCATCCAAGCCGGACATCAAGATCCGAGGCGCCGAGATCATCGACCGTGACGCGCTGGCAGCCGCAGCGATGGAGGCTCCGATGATCAGCCGTGTGATCCAGATCGCCGCACAGGCGAGATAGAGTCGAAACGCGCGGCAGCTTCGAAGGCGAGCTGACCACGCTCAAGCAGTTCTTGATTCGCTCGAGCGCCAGTCGGGCGCGGATCGCGCGCGTCCTCTCGCGATGCGTTCGCGTCGCTGCGCATTCCGTGTTCTCTCACAGAAAGTTTTTCGCGTGTGTCGATTCGCACGCGCTCTTCAAAAAAAATTTAGCGCGTGACGAATGTCATCGTGCCCGCGCGCACTCGCCTTGTAGCATTCGCTCGACATTTTGTAGATGTCCAGAGACATCCACTTAGATTATCGACGACGAGCGGGGCGAGAAATGAACAGATTCAGGAATGGTTTCAATTTCAATCGTGGTTCTTCGAGCGCCACGGCGCTTGATCGGCCGGCTCGCGCGCTGCTGATTGGTTTGCTTGCGCTCCTCCTTGCTGCGCCGTGGCCTCTTCAAGCTGCAGAGACCGCGACAGGCTCCACCAAATTCATCCCGACGTTCCTCGTCTACTCCGGCGGGGCCCCCGCTCTCGTCGCCTCCGACGCGCCGAGGCTC
>DASXQN010000418.1:0-16092 GCA_036507155.1 Anaerolineales bacterium | reverse complement strand
CAATGACGCCCTGGAGCTGCTGCGCTTTGCCAATAAGCGCGCGGCGCTGCCGGTGCGCAAGCTGCTGGCTTCGGCCGTCGCGAATGCAGAAGAGAATTTCGGGGTCAGCCGCGACAATTTGTATGTCGCCACGATCTTTGCGGACGAAGCTCCCACGCGCAAGTGGCGCCGCTTTGGAGCGCGCGGCCGTTTCAAGCCGATCCTGCGTCGTAACTCGCACGTGACGGTCGTGCTGCGCGAGCGTGGAGCTTAAAGGAGAAATCATGGGTCGAAAAGTTCATCCGATCGGAATGCGTCTCGGCATTAATCAACCCTGGCTCGGCCGTTGGTTCGCCGAAGGCAGCCAGTATCGCCAGCAGCTTCACCAGGATCTTGCGATCCGCACGCTCTTGACGGGCGGCACCTCCAAGGGCGGCGCGGCCGCCAACGGCAAAGTGCTCGAGCTGCGCAAAGGCATGCCCGAGGCCGTCTTAAACGGCAAGGCCGGCATCTCGCGCATCGACGTCGAGCGCACGCCGGGGAAGATCCGCATTGCGATCCATACCGCCAAGCCCGGCATCCTGATCGGCCGCAAGGGCGAAGGCGTCAAGAAGATTCGCCAGGCCTTCGAAGTCCTGATCGGCAAGAAGATCGAACTGGATATCAAGGAGATCGATTCCCCGGATACAGATGCCATGCTGGTGGCCAAGAACATCGCCGACCAGCTCGAGCGCCGCATCGCCTACCGCCGTGCAATGAAGCGGGCCATACAACAGGCCATGCGCCAGGGCGCCCTCGGGATCAAGATCATGGTGGGCGGCCGTCTGGGTGGCGCCGAAATGTCCCGCGACGTATGGCTGCGCGACGGCCGCGTTCCACTGCAGACCTTGCGTGCCAATATTGATTTCGCCCGCGCAGAGGCGGCCACGACGTTCGGCCAGATCGGTATCAAGGTCTGGGTTTACAAAGGTGAAGCCACGCCTGAAGTGGATGAAAAAGCTGAAACTACGGAAGGCGTTTATATTAGCGAGTAGAGGATCAGAGACTGGAGATTGGAGAATAGTCTTGGAAGCGAAACCAGACTATCCCTACTCTCCTTTCACCGATCTCTTCTATCTGGAGAGCAATTATGTTGATGCCAAAACGCGTGAAATGGCGCAAGCAAATGCGCGGTCGTATGAAAGGCAAGGCGTTGCGCGGTGCGCACGTCTCCTTCGGCGAATTCGGTTTGCAGGCGCTTGAGCCAGGCTGGGTGACCGCCCGGCAGATCGAGGCCGCGCGCCGGACGATCGTCCGGGGCATGAAGCGCCGCGGGAAGGTTTGGATCCGCATTTTCCCGGCCAAGGCGTTTACGCACAAGCCGCCGGAAACGCGCATGGGTTCCGGCAAGGGCAACGTGGAATACTACGTGGCCGTCGTGCGGCCCGGGCGCATCATGTTCGAGGTCGGCGGCCTGCCGGAAGAAATCGCGATGGCGGCGCTCGAGAGCGCGCGCTACAAGTTCGGGATCAAGACCAAGGTGGTCGGCCGCCATGAGGGAGGCGAATAGCAATGAGGACAGATGAAATTCGCAAACTGTCGGCGGAAGAGATCAGCAACAAGCTGGCCGATGCACGCGATGAGCTGATGAAACTGCGTTTTCAGCAGGTGACGGGCCAGTTGACGGACCACACCCGCCTGCGCTGGCTGCGCCGCGACATCGCCCGCATGGAGACCATTCTGCATGAGTACTGGCGTGCGGCAGCATTGAAAGGTGAAGCATGAACAATCGTCGTCGTATCACTGGTGTCGTCACCAGCAACAAAATGACCAAGACCGTCGTGGTCGAGATCACGCGAAAATACCGCCACCCGCTGTACAAGAAGGTCGTGTTCAGCAGCAAGCGCGTCAAGGCGCACGATGAGCTCGACTGTCAGATCGGCGACCAGGTTCAGATCGTGGAGTCAGCCCCGCTGTCCCGCGACAAGCGCTGGGTGGTCGAGTCGGTCCTCAAACGCGAGAGCCGCACGGCCGACCTGGGCGTGGGAGAGTAAGCGATGATCCAGCAGGAATCCCGTCTAAGGGTGGCTGATAACACAGGAGCGCGTGAGCTGCTCGTTATCCACGTGCTGGGCGGGTCCACCCGCAGGTACGGCTCGATCGGCGATGTGGTCGTCGCGACCGTCAAATCCGCCGCGCCGCAGGGCTCGGTCAAGAAGAGCGAGATCGTGCGGGCCGTGATCGTGCGCTGCACGAAGGAATGGCGCCGCGAGGACGGATCGTACATCCGCTTCGACGACAATGCGGCCGTCATCCTGGATGCCGACGGCTCGAACCCGCGTGGCAGCCGCATTTTCGGCCCGGTGGCGCGTGAATTGCGCGACAAGGGTTATATGAAGATCGTTTCGCTGGCCCCGGAAGTTCTCTAGGCCGGCACGGGAGCAACCAGAATGAGAGTGAAGATCCGCAAGGGCGATACCGTTGAAGTGATCAGCGGCCGGTTCGAAGACAAAGGCAAACGCGGCGAGGTGATCAACGTCATGCTGGGGGACCGCCGCGTCGTGGTGCAGGGCGTCAACATCCGCACCAAGCATCAGAAGCAGGTGCAGACCTCGGCGGGCCGCAGCCTAAAGCCGGGCCGCATCGAGTTCGAGGGACCGATCGACATCTCGAACGTGATGCTGGTTTGCCCGAACTGCAAGGAACCAACGCGCATCAGCGTCCAGCGTTCCGACGACGGCGCCCACCGCGTCTGCAAAAACTGCGCCGCCCTGATCGACTAGGCTCGGGAGTTATCGAGAATGAATCGAATGCACGAACAATACGCAAAAGAAGTGGCGCCCGCGCTACTCAAGGCGTTCAAGTTCAAGAACGTCATGGAGGTGCCGCGCATCGAGAAGATCGTGGTGAACATCGGCCTGGGCGAGGCGATGGACAACCCCAAGGCACTCGAGGCGGCCGCCTCAGACCTGATGCAGATCACCGGTCAGAAGCCGATCATGACCAAGTCGCGCAAGAGCATCGCCAATTTCAAGCTGCGCGAGGGCCGCGTGATCGGCAGCAAGGTCACACTGCGCGGCGAGCGCATGTGGGCATTTCTTGACCGCCTGTTGAACATCGCGCTGCCGCGCGTGCGCGATTTTCGCGGCGTTTCGGCCGACGCATTCGACGGCCGCGGCAATTACACGCTCGGGCTGCGCGACCAGCTGGTCTTTCCCGAGATCGAATACGACAAGATCGACAAATTGCGCGGCATGGAGATCACGATCGTGACCTCCGCCCACAATGACGATACCGCCCGCGCTCTGTTGCAGATGCTCGGCATGCCGTTCAAGAAGGAAGCTTAACTCATGGCCAAGAAATGTATGCAATTTCGTGAACTCCGCCGCAAGTACCCGGTGCAGGTGCGCAACCGCTGCCAGCGCTGCGGCCGCCCGCGCGGCTACATCCGCCGCTTCGGCCTGTGCCGCATCTGCTTCCGCGAACTGGCGCTTTCGGGAAAAATTCCCGGCGTCGTGAAGTCATCCTGGTAGCCGGGGAGAGGTGAGATCATGAGCATTAATGATCCTATTGCTGATATGTTGACCCGCATCCGGAACGCGGTGATGGGCGGGCATGCACAGGTGGCCCTGCCGAACTCCAAGGTGAAGGCCGAGATCGCCAAGATCCTCAAGGACGAAGGCTTCCTGGAAGGCTTCGAGGTCGTGGACGGCGAGCGCCCCGAGTTCAAGATGCTGCGCCTGAAGATCAAGTATGTCGGTGAGCGCCGCGAGCGCCGGCCCGTCATCTCCGGGCTGGAGCGCGTCAGCCGCCCGGGCCGCCGAATCTACACCCGCAAGACCGATATCCCCTGGGTACTGTCCGGGATCGGTGTCGCGATCTTATCCACGCCCAAGGGCGTGATGACCGGCGCGCGCGCCCGCCAGCTCGGCGTTGGCGGCGAGATTCTCTGCAAGGTTTGGTAGGAGGTTACTGTGTCTCGCATTGGACGAATGCCGGTTGTCATCCCCAACGGTGTGCAGGTGGACTTGAAAGGCTCCTTCGTGACCGTTAAAGGCCCGAAGGGCGAACTCAAGCGCACCTTCTCTCCGCTGGTGGCGATCGCCATGGAAAACAACCAGCTCACGATCACGCGCAAGTCCGAGAATCCCGCCGAGCGCGCGCTGCACGGCACGACACGCGCGCTGTTGGCCAACATGGTGCACGGCGTGAGCGACGGATTCGCGGTGGTATTGGAAGTCGAGGGTGTCGGTTACCGCGCCGAGATGGAAGGCAAGAATCTCGTCCTGCACGTCGGCTATTCGCATCCGGTGAAGATGGAACCGCCCGCCGGAATTGCCTTCGAGGCGGATCAGAAGACACGTTCGATCAAGGTCTCCGGGTTTGACAAGGAATTGGTCGGCCAGATTGCGGCCAACATTCGAAAGGTGCGCCCGCCAGAACCCTATCACGGCAAGGGCATCCGATATCAGGGTGAACGCGTACGCCGTAAGGCCGGTAAAGCCGGCAAGGGAGCCAAGTAAGCCATGGCAAACAAGAGTCGTTCCACCGCCCGCATCAAGCGGCATGGACGCCTGCGCGCGCAGCTCTTCGGCACGCCGCAGCGGCCGCGCTTGAATGTATTTCGGAGCATCAACGGCGTATACGCGCAGATCATCGACGATGTGGCCGGCAATACGCTGGTTTCAGCTTCCTCGGTGGACAAGGAATTGCGTGAAAAGATGAAGGGCCTGAAGAAGGCCGAACAGGCGAAGCTTATCGGCCAGACCGTGGCCGAGCGCGCCAAGAGCAAGGGCATCACCACCGTCGTGTTCGATCGCGGCGGCTATCGTTACATTGGACGCGTCAAGGCAGTGGCTGAAGGCGCGCGCGAAGGCGGCCTGAAGTTCTAGGCCCGAGTGGAGTTAATCATGGCAACTAATGAATCATCCGGTCAGGGACAGCGTGCTCCCGGTGGACAAGGTCAGCAGCGCGGCGGTCAGCAACGCGGCGGTCAACAAGGCGGGCGTCGCGATGGCCAGCAATACGAGAGTCAGGACGCGTTCGAAGAGCGCGTCATCGAGATCGCGCGCGTGGCCAAGGTCGTCAAGGGCGGCCGCCGCTTCCAGTTCCGCGTGACCGTCGTTATCGGCGACAAGAAGGGCACCATCGGGATGGGCGTCGGCAAGGCGAACGCGGTCCCGGACGCGATGCGCAAAGCCTCGGAGCGGGCCCGCAAGGACCTGCGCCCGGTGAAGCTTTCCGGGACGACCGTCCCGCATCAAACCCTCGGACGGGTAGGCGGCGCGCGCGTCATGCTCAAGCCGTGCTCGGCCGGGACGGGTGTCATTGCGGCCGGCGGCGTGCGCGCCGTCCTCGAAGTGGCCGGGGTGCGCGATATCCTGACCAAGTCGATGGGCAGCGCCAATGTACTGAATGTGGTCATGGCCACGTTCGATGCGCTCGACCAGATGAAATCCCCACAGGAAGAAGCTGCGCGGCGCGGCAAGAAGGTCGAAGACCTGCTGCCGTTCTGGGAGCGAAGGAAGCAACATGCCTAAGAAAACCGGCACCGGCAAGACGATCCGCGTGACGCAGGTGCGCAGCGCGATCGGGTATCCGAAGGATCAGAAGGCCACCGTCCGAGCGCTGGGACTGCACCGCCTGCATGAGACCGTGGAGCATCAGGATTCCCCTGCGCTGCGCGGCATGCTCCGGAAAGTCATTCACTTGTTGAAGATTGAAGAGTAGGAACGGATGAAACTACACGATCTCGTGCCCAATGCGGGCTCCAAAAAGAATCGGAAACGCGTCGGCCGCGGCATTTCTGCCGGGCAGGGCAAGACAGCCGGCCGCGGCACCAAAGGTCAGGGCGCGCGCTCCGGCGAAGGCGGTCACCTGTACCGCCAGGGCGGCAACCTGCCGATCTACCGCCGCCTGCCGTTCATGCGCGGCGAAGGCTTCACACCGCCGAACCAGGTGTATTACAACGAGGTAAACCTGGATCAGCTTTCGCAGGCATTCAAGGCCGATGCGGCCGTGGATCCCGAAACGCTCGAGAAGGCGCATCTTCTGCGTGATCCGCGCAACCCCATCGTGGTGCTCGGACGCGGCGAGATCAAGGTCGCACTCAAGGTGCGCGTACAGCGCATAAGCGAAGGCGCCAAAGCCAAGATCGAAAAAGCCGGCGGAAGCGTCGAGTTGATCGCGTAGATCCGGGAACAGACGAGGATTCATGAAGACCACTTTTTCAGGTTGGCGCTATCTCTGGAGGTCGGAGGACATCCGTCGCAAGCTCATTGTGACGCTGATGCTTCTCGTGCTTTATCGCATCGCCGCCAACGTGCCCGCGCCCGGCATCGATTTCGAGGTCTTACGAGCCTTCCGTGCGACGAATGCCGGCTCGGGCAACTTCCTGGATTTTCTGGATCTGTTGTCCGGAGGCACGGTCTCCAATTTCTCGCTGCTGTCGATGGGCGTCTATCCGTACATTACCGCCCAGATCATCCTGCAGCTCTTGATCCCGATCATTCCCGCACTGCAGCACCGCATGGAAGAAGATCCCCGTGAAGGCCGCCGCTGGATGGAAAAATGGACGTATTACTTGGCCGTCCCGATGGCGGCGCTCTCGGCCATCGGCCAGATCAATATCTTCAATTCGCTGGCCCTCAGCTCCCCGATCGGCAAGCCGATCATCAACTTCGGTTTCACATCGGAGCTGCTGCTGCCATCGCTCACGGTACTGGTGGCCATGACGGCCGGCACCATGTTCGCGATCTGGTTGGGTGAACTGATCTCCGAGTACGGCATCCGCGGCCAGGGACTTTCGCTGATCATCTTTGCCGGCATCGTGGCACGCATGCCATTCAATATCTATTCGCTGCTCTCGGATGTGTCCACCCGCTGGTTCATGCTGGGGTTCACGCTCATCGTCATCATCCTGACGGTCTTCGCGATCGTCTATGTCCAGCAGGGCCGGCGCAATGTGCCGGTCATGTATCCCGGCCGGCGCATGGGCAACCGCATGTCCATGCCGGTCAAAGGCACTCTGCCGCTGATGGTCAATCTTTCCGGCATGATCCCGCTGATCTTCGCCAGCGCCATCCTGCAGTTCCCGGCGATCGTCGCCAGCTTTTTCACCCGCGCCGACAACCCGAACGAGGCGCTGCGAAACTTCTTCCTGGGCGTGCAGAATTTCTTCGGCAGCACCGGCACGAGCAACTGGGGCTACTGGTCGCTGTATTTCCTGTTCGTCGTGGTCTTCACGTTCTTTTACACCTCCGTGCTGTTCGACCAGCAGAATTACGGAGAAAACCTCAAGCGCGTGGGCGCCACCATTCCAGGTGTGCACACCGGTCCGCCCACCCAAAAATATCTCAGTGCGGTCCAGCGGCGGATTACGCTGCCTGGCGCGCTGTTCCTCGGCCTCGTGGCAGCCATGCCTTTCCTGTTGACGCTGCTGCTGCGCGCATTCGGAATGGCCCAGACCAATTCGGCGGGCCTGTTCCTCGTCTCGTCCTCGGGTCTGCTCATCGTCGTCGGCGTCGTGCGCGACACGTTCATGAACATCGATGCGGAGCTAAAATTGCACGGTTACCAGGACTCACTTCTAGTTCGTTAGGAGCCCCATGGCAACTTACTTCGTGATGCTCGGACCACCTGGAGTAGGCAAGGGAACGCAGGCCAAGATTTTGTCCGACACGACCGGCCTGCCGCACATTTCGTCCGGAGACCTGTTTCGAGAGAACATTAAGAATCAAACCGATCTGGGAAAACTCGCCAAGTCCTACATGGACAAGGGTGAGCTGGTTCCGGACGACGTCACGATCGATATGCTGCGCGAGCGTCTCTCGCGGCCGGACGCCGTCAACGGCGCGATCCTCGATGGCTTCCCGCGCACCCCGCCTCAGGCCGAGGTGCTGGATCGGTTGTTGGCCGGCATCGGCGGCGGCCAGGTCGATTTTGTGCCGTACCTGACGGCGCCCGAATCCGTCTCGGTCGAACGAATCAGCGGCCGCTGGACCTGTCGGGCCAAGGGGCATATCTATCATCAGAAGTTCAATCCGCCCAAGCGGCCCGGGATCTGCGACGTGGACGGATCCGAGCTCTACCAGCGGGATGACGACAAGGCTGAAACGGTTCGGCACCGTATCGAGGTCTATTTGGATCAGACCGCACCATTGATCCAGTACTATCGTGACCTGGGCAAGTTGATCGAGCTTGACGGCACGCGCAGTGTTGAGCAAGTCACGGCAGAACTTCTGTCTGCGGTGGAGAAATAAGGAACTTCGAATGAGCTGGGCACGCCAGATACATCTCAAGACCCCTGCCGAGATCCAAACCATGCGCGCCGCAGGACGCATCAATGCGGAGGCGCTGGCGGCAGCGAAGGAACTTTTACAACCAGGTGTTTCAACAGCGGACCTCAACGCGGCTGCAGAGGAAGTGCTGAAGAAACACGGATGCATATCCCCGTTCAAGGGATATGGTCAGCCGCCGTTCCCAGCTTCGGTGACGATCAGCGTCAACGAGGAGCTGGTACACGGCATCCCCAGCCGGAAGCGCAAGCTGAAGGCCGGGGACATCGTCTCGCTGGATTGCGGGACGATCCTGGAAGGTTTTGTGGCAGATTCGGCTATTACCGCCGGCGTGGGCGACCTTGCGCCCGAGGCCGCGAATCTGCTGGCGGTCACACAGGGCGCGTTGTGTGCCGGCATCGAGAAGATGCGGGTGGGCAATCGCACCGGTGACGTCTCGGCGGCGATACAGACGTACGTTGAAAGCCGTGGCTACCATTTGACCCGCGAATATACCGGCCACGGTGTGGGGCGTGAGATGCACGAGGGTCCGCAGGTGCCCAACTACGGGACGGCGGGAAGCGGCGTGCCGCTGCGTCCGGGCATGACCATCGCCCTCGAGCCGATGGTGTTGGTGGGAACATCCGAGACGCGCGTCCTGCCCGACCACTGGACTGTCGTCTCGGCGGACGGCTCGCTCACTGCTCACTTCGAGCACAGCGTGGCTGTCACGGACGACGATCCGCTCATCCTGACGGTCCCGGACGGCCAGGACGATGCTGGACGGATGGATTAACAACCGTTATAATCAATCGTTTGGCCGGACGTGGTGCCGGTCAGCAGGTTAGGAGATCGAATTTATGAAAGTTTCACCGTCCATTCGCAAACGCTGCGCCAAGTGCCGGATCGTACGGCGCAAGGGCGTCGTCTTTATCATTTGCGAAAATCCGAAGCACAAGCAGCGACAAGGGTAACCGACCATGGCGAGAATTGAAGGTGTTGACCTGCCCCGCAATAAGCGGGTGGAAGTGGGCCTGACGTATATCTACGGCATCGGTCCGACCCGCGCCCGCCAGGTTCTGGCGAACGCCAAAGTTAATCCGGATACCCGGGTCAAGGATCTGAGCGAAGCGGAAGTGGCCGCGCTGCGCGACTACATCACCAAGCACTACAAGGTGGAAGGCGACCTGCGCCGCGACGTTCAATTGAGCATCAAGCGACTGATCGAGATCGGCTCGTACCGCGGCCTGCGTCACCGCCGCAACCTGCCGGTGCGCGGTCAGCGCACGCGCACGAACTCGCGCACACGCAAGGGCACGAAGAAGACGGTGGCCGGGCGCGGACGTCGTCGTGGCGGCAAGAAATAATCCTGTCCGAAAGGCATAGAGAAACATGGCTCAAAGTGTACGCTCCGCGCGCCGCTCGACCGGCGCCAAAAAAGGCAAACGCAGCCTGTCTTCCGGGCAGGTGCATATCTTCGCCTCCTTTAACAACACGATCGTCACCGTGACGGACACCGAAGGCAACACGGTGGCGTGGGGCAGCGCAGGTTCCGCCGGCTTCAAAGGCTCCCGCAAGAGCACGCCGTTCGCGGCGCGCCTCGCCGCCGAGCAGGCTGTCAAGGCCGCGCAGCAGCTGGGCATTCAAGAGGTCGATCTATTCGTCAAAGGCCCCGGCCCGGGACGCGAAAACGCGATCCGCGCCGTGCAGTCCATGGGCATGAAGGTACGTTCCATCGCGGATATCACCCCGGTGCCGCATAACGGCTGCCGGCCCCCTAAGAAACGCCGCGTTTAGTCGAGGTGAGGTAGCAATCTATGGCAAAACAACTTGGACCGGTCTGTAAACTGTGCCGGCGTGAAGGCGAGAAATTATTCCTGAAAGGCGAACGCTGCTTCACCCCGAAGTGCGCGTTCGAGAAGCGCAACTTCGCGCCGGGCCAGCACGGCCGCCTGGCGAGCAAGGGCGGCGGCCGCGGCGGGAACCGCACCGGCCGTGAGTCCGACTTCGCCCGTCAGCTGCGCGCCAAGCAAAAGGCGCGCCGTGTCTACGGCGTGCTCGAGCGACAGTTCCGCCGCTATTATGAGACAGCCCTCGGCCGCCGCGGCCTGACGGGTTTGAACCTGCTTCAAATTCTCGAGTCGCGCCTGGACAATATCGTGTACCGCTTGGGCTTCGCTTCCAGCCGCGCCCAGGCGCGCTTGCTGGTGACCCATGGCCATTTCACGGTCAACGGCCGCCGCACGGACGTGCCTTCGATGTTGCTCAAGGAAGGCGACGAAGTGGCCGTACGCGAGGGTTCCGGCGCCTTGACCTATTTCAAGGATTTGACCGGCGTGGTCGAGACGCGCAATTCGCCGTCCTGGCTCTCGCGTGACCCCAAGAAAATGTCCGGCGCGATCGCGCGCATGCCGGATCGGGCTGAGATCGAAGGCAGCCTGAACGAACAACTGATCGTTGAGTATTACTCACGACGCTAGTCTTCTGGCCGCGCCCGATCCCGCGTCTTATCCCGGGGCTGCGCGCGACCTCTAACAACAGGGAGAGGTGAACCGTGACAGGTATCACAAATATGGTCATGCCGAAGATCGAGCGGGAAGCCGAAGCTCGTAACTACGGCAAATTCACCATCAGCCCGCTGGAGCGCGGCTACGGTGTGACGCTGGGCAACGCCCTGCGCCGCGTGCTGCTTTCGTCGCTGGACGGAGCCGCCGTAACCTCGATCCGCATTGCGGACGTTCTACATGAATTCAGCAACATCCCCGGCGTGCGCGAGGATGTGATCCAGGTCACGCTGCAGGTCAAGCAGCTGCGCATCAAGCTGGATGGCGTGGACAGCACGCGCATGCACCTCGAAGTACGCGGCGAGGGCACCGTGACCGCCGCCGACATTATCACGCCGGCCGAAGTGGAGATCGTCAACCCCGAGCTCTACATTTTCACGGTCGATAACAACAAGACCAAACTGGACATCGAGTTTACGGTCGAGCGCGGCCGCGGCTACTCTCCGGCCAACGACCGGAGCGGTCACATGCCCATCGGTGAGCTGCCTGTGGACGCGATCTTCAGCCCCGTCAAGCGCGTGAACTGGGAAGTGACCTCGGCACGCGTCGGGCAGAGCACGGCCTACGACAAGTTGAATCTCGAGATCTGGACGGACGGCACGATCTCACCGGAACGCGCGCTGAGCACTTCCGCCAAGCTGCTCGTCGACCACCTGCGCTTCATCGCCGGTGTCAACGAGGAAAGCCTGGTGGTACCGGTCGAGCGCGAGGCTGTGGGTAGCCGCCTGAGCAGCGAGGTCGCCGAGACACCTGTGGAAGCGCTCGACCTCTCGGTGCGCGTCTTCAACTCGTTGAAGCGCACCGGTATCACCACGGTCGGGGATGTGCTCGACCTGCTCGAGAAGGGCGAATCGGCGGTGATGTCGATCCGCAATTTCGGCGAAAAGAGCCTGGACGAATTGCGTCAGAAGATGCACGAAAAGGGCTTCCTGAAAGACGAGACGAGCTCCGCGGAGTAGTGGAAAGATGCGACATTCAGTTTCGGGCTACAGACTAAGCCGCAGCGCGGGCGCACGCACGGCCCTGCGGCGCACTCTGATCAAACAGTTTTTTATCCACGAGCGTATTCAGACTACGCGCGCCAAGGCTGCCGCGATCCGCGGCGAGGCCGAGCGCCTGATCACAATCGCGCGTAACAGCGCCGACAAAGACGATCTGGCCAAGGTCAACGCGCGCAGGCTGGTGGCGGCGCGCCTCGGCGACAATCAGGTCATCAAGCGCTTGTTCGACGAAATCGCGCCGCGCTTCGCCACACGGCCTGGCGGTTATACCCGCATGTTGAAACTTGGCCCACGGCAGGGCGACTCGGCTGAAATGGTAATGCTGGAATTAGTGGAAGAATAGTTGGCGGCTGACAGTTGACCGTTGACAGCCAACTCTCAACTGTCAACCACCAACCGACATGGCACGTTACCAGGTTACCCTTGCCTACGACGGCTCGCGTTTTTCGGGCAGCCAGCGACAGTTGAAGATCAGGACGGTTCAGGGGGAGCTTGAGAAATCCCTGCGCCGGCTGGGTTGGCATGGCCGCTCGATCCTGATGGCCGGACGCACCGACACCGGCGTGCACGCTGCCGGCCAGGTCGCGGCCTTCGATCTCGATTGGCAGCACAACGAGAGCCGGCTGGTCAACGCCTTGAACGCGGGTTTGCCGGACGATCTGGCGGTACGCAAAGCGAAAGTGGCTGCAGCGGATTTCCACCCTCGCTTTGACGCCCGCTCGCGAAGCTACCGGTACGCACTCTTCTGCCAGCCGGTGCGCGATCCGCTGCGCGAGCATCTGGCCTGGAGGGTTTGGCCGGCGGTGGACGGCGCGGCACTCAAACAAGCGGCAGCCTTGTTCATCGGCACGCACGACTTCTCGTCGTACGGGTCGGCCACCAGCCCGGACGGCACCACTTTCCGTGCGGTAAGCCGGTCGGAGTGGAAGCAGGTCCGGGGCGGGTGGCAGTTCGAGGTCGAGGCGGATGCGTTTCTGTATCGAATGGTCCGGCGCCTGGTCTTTGTCCAGGTGGCGGTCGGACAGGGAAAGCTGTCCGCGGAGGCAGTCGAACGATCGCTGGCGGGCCGCGCGAACACCGGAAAACACAACGAACTGCCGGCTGGTTTGGCACCCGCACACGGCCTCACCCTCGCAGCCGTCACGTATTAGGTAACCGGAATTTTTCGAGATAACGGAGAGATGAAAGTGCAACAAAAGACGTATTATCCAAAAGCCGCTGAGATCCAGCGCAAATGGTTCGTGGTGGATGCGGACGGCCAGAATCTCGGCCGGCTCGCGACTCGCATCGCGCACGTGCTGCTCGGAAAGCACAAGCCGACCTTCACACCGGGCGTCGAGATGGGCGATTTCGTCGTGGTCGTCAATGCCGAGCGCGTAACGGTGACCGGCACCCGGACGCACAGCCGCCTCGACTCCAAGGTCTACTATCGTCATTCCGGCTATCCCGGCGGCATCAAGTCGATCTCACTGCGGGATCAGCTTAAGCAGCATCCCGACCGCGCGCTGCGCGCCGCAGTGTGGGGTATGCTGCCTCACAATCGCATGGGGCGCTCGCTCTTGAAGCGCTTGAAAGTATACGGCGGTCCCAGCCATCCTCACGGTGTCCAAAACCCTGAGGCCCTGAAGTAGAAAGGAACTGAGTCATTATGTCCGTTCAATATTATGAAGGCATCGGGCGGCGCAAGGAAAGCACCGCGCGCGTGCGCCTGATGACCGGCAGCGGAAAGTTCGTCGTCAACCAGAAGGACGCTGCGGCTTACTTCACGCGCCTCGGCGATCTGCAGGACATCCTGCGGGCTTTCACGGCAGTCGGCCAGGACAGCAAGAAGTACGACCTGAGCGTGATGGTCAACGGCGGCGGCACCACCGGCCAGACCGAGGCCGTACGCTTGGGCCTGGCCCGCGCGCTGGTGTTGATCAACGCCGACTGGACCTCCGCGCTGCGCAAGTTTGGGCTGCTGACGCGCGATGCGCGCGTGAAGGAACGCAAGAAGCCCGGGCTCAAACGTGCCCGCAAGGCGCCCACCTACACCAAGCGCTAAGCGCGGCACGCACGCAAGCACGACCCAACGCAAGCAAACAAACGTAATTCGTACGATACAATCGACGGATTACGTCTTGCTTTTAAGCCCAGGAGATCGAGATGGACCTTGGTTTGGTGACTTCCGCATTTTCGACTTTACGCCTCGCGCCGCCCCCGAGGCTGGTCCTGCTCGAGGCGGCAGACCTGCAGTCCGCGCATGTGCCGCCCTACCCGCCGGATTGTCCCGCTCTGCTCGTCGGTGTCGGATCGCGCGAAATGGCGATGCATGTACGGGATGTATTGCTCGCCGCATACCCCCAAGCACATCAGATCTTGCAGGTGGACGCGAACAGCCTCACCACCAAGACAAAAAGTCACCAAGGCGCGAAGGAAAGAAACTTTGTGACTTTGAGTCTTAGTGACTTCGTGGTGAAAGACGGGAGCGCGTTCCGTTTTTCCGACACCACCTGCTTGTACATTCCCCCGCTCGATCAGGGCGCGTCCTTCGAAGCGCTGGCCGAGATCGTGGCGCATTTGCGCGCGCCGAACGGCTGCCCGTGGGACCGCGAGCAAACGCACGAGTCCCTGCGGACGCATTTGCTGGAAGAGACCTACGAGGTGCTAGCCGCCATCGACAGCCGCGACCTGGGAGCGATGCGCGAGGAGTTCGGGGATATGCTCTTGCAGGTCATCTTGCAGACTCAGATCGCTGCAGAGGCAGGCGAGTTCGTCATCGCGCAGGTCGTGAAGAATATCCATGACAAGCTCATCCGGCGCCACCCGCACGTGTTCGCCGGCGTGGAAGTCGACGGCGTGGAGGGCGTGCTGGCGAATTGGGAGAAGTTGAAACAGGAGGAAAGAGTTAAGAAGAAAGAGGGCAAGGGATTACTGGACGGTGTGCCGGCCGCCTTGCCCGCCTTGAGCCAGGCGCAAGAATATCAGGGCCGGGCGGCCCGCGTCGGATTTGACTGGCCGGAGATCGGGGGCGTGCTGGACAAGATCGCCGAGGAGATCCGCGAGGTGAAAGAGAGCGACGATCCCGGGGCTTTGGCCGAAGAGCTTGGCGATCTGTTTTTTGCGCTGGTCAATCTGGCGCGCTGGAAGAGGGTGGATGCTGAATCCGCACTGAGGCAGACCAACATTAAGTTCAAGCGGCGTTTTGCTTACGTGGAAAATGAGGCCAAGACGCGCGGCAAGCCATTGCTCGATATGTCATTGGAGGAGATGGACGCTCTATGGGAGGATGCGAAAAAGAAAGAAGGCTAGCACTTTGCCTTCATTCGCTACTCACCGTCCCCTAGTCCGAGAGCATCCTGGATTGCGGCGCGCTGCAAGCGGTGGAACGTCTGCGCGAGCTTTTCGAGTGTGTGTGGTTGGCGTTTCTCCAGCCACCATTGCACCAGCGCGAGCTGCGCCCCTGCCAGATAGTTCGCCAGCACGTCGAACGGGATGCTGCTGTCGGCTTCGGCAAAGGCGCTATGCAGGCTGGCTTCGATTTCGCGTGCGCTCCAGTCACGGATTCGCCGCAGGATCAGCAGGCCATCCTTCCCCTGAAAAATGGAATACAACAACGCCCGCGCCTTCTCAAGGTGCCGGTAAGCGGATGTCATCCCCGGCGGCGCTTCCGGCGACAGTAGATCTTCCCGGGAGAGGGGGTGAAGAGGTCCGATTCGGAACTCGCTGGCGATGGCTTCGTGGCAACTCATAAACAATTCGTCTTTGTTGGTGTAGTGCAGATAGAAGGTGGTACGCCCGACATTGGCGCGATCTACAATGTCCTGAATCGTGACCCCATCATATCCAATTTCGCTGATCAATTCGATCAACGCCTTTTGCAGCAGTTCGCGGGTGCGCTGTACCCGCCGGTCAGGCTTCATCATCAAGCATCCTCAGCTGCGCAATTGTACTCTGCGCGCAAGCGCAGCGCGTTGAGGGAGGGGTTTCTGAACAAATCGCTCATACTGTTCACTAATGAACAAATTCCGCGCCCTGGTTATTGAAGTTCCGCCGTGATCGCGGTATTCTGCGCATGGAACATCTAAAATCATCCTCGGAGAAATAACCATGTCGCAAACCCCAAATGAGCCCGGCCGTAGACCACCCCCCAGCGCACCACGTTGGGTAAAGGTATCGGTAGTCATCGCCATTATCCTGGTCATGCTGTTTGTCTTGGTGCATCTCACCGGCATAATGCCTATGGGCCACTAGTCGTGATGCCCCTAGCACCCGCTCTTCGCAAGCTTATGCTCACCGCTCATGTTACTATCG